>JBBIJV010000026.1:0-23737 GCA_037445815.1 Rhodospirillaceae bacterium | reverse complement strand
GGCCCAGCGGGTGGGGCGTTGTATTCGGCCTCCACCATGCGCCAGACGGAGAGGAAGAACGCCGCGATCGTGGGTCCGATGATGATGCCGGCCAGGCCGAAGCCCGCGAGACCGCCGAGCGTCGCGAGCAGAATCAGATAGTCGGGCATGCGCGTGTCGCGGCCGACGAGCACCGGGCGCAGCACGTTGTCGACGGAGCCGATCACGAGCGCGCCGACGACGATCAGCGCGATGCCGCCGAGGATCTTCCCGGACGCGATCAGGAAAATCGCAGCCGGCAGCCAGACGAGCGCCGTGCCGACGGCCGGAAGAATGCTGAGCAGCGCCATCAGCGTGCCCCAGAGCACGGGGGCGCTCAGGCCGAGCAGCGCGAACGCCGTGCCGCCGATGGCGCCCTGCACGATGCCGACGACGAGCGTGCCCTTGATCGTGGCGCGCGAAACCTCCGCGAACCGCTGCAGCAAGTGCCGTTCGCGCTCGTCGCCGAGCGGCAGCGCGCGCACGAGCGCATCGAGCATGCGCGGGCCGTCGCGCAGGAAGAAGAAGAGCAGATACAGCATCAGGAAGAAGAACAGCATCCCGCGCAGCGTGCCCTGGCCGATCGAGAAAGCGCGCTCGGCGATGTAGCGGCTCGCCGTGACGGCGGCCGACTGCACCTGCTCGCCGACGCGCGCGGGATTCACGCCGACGCGCTCCATCAACCCTGTGACTTGCGGCACGCGCCGTTGCACTTGCGTATACATGCTCTCGACGCCGAGGCCGCCGCTCTGCAAGCGCTCGTACAGCGCGGCGCCTTCGCGCGTGACGGCGGCGCCGAGCCCGATCAGCGGCAGGATCACCACGATGACCACGGCGACGACGCTGACGACGGCGGCCAGCGACTCGCGGTCGCGCAGCTTGTGCAGGAGCCGCGCGTGCAGCGGATAGACGACGATCCCGAGCGCCACGGCCCAGAAGATCGGCTGCATGAAGCCGCGGATCAGCCAGAAGAACGCCACGGTCACGGCGAGCACGAGCGCCACGAGGAACGCTCGTTCGATGTTGGTCTCGGTCATTTGAGCACCTGCCGTCGTCCGGCGTTACGAGGCTTCGTTCTTGCGCGCGCGCCACCAAGCGAGGCGCTCGGCGATCGTTTTCTCGTAACCGGCCGCGCCGGGATCGTACCAGCGCGCGCCGCGCAGCACGTCGGGCAGATACTCCTGGCCGGCCGCGTGCCCGCCTTCGGCATGGTCGTAGCGGTAGCCGTGGCCGTAGCCGATGTCTTTCATGAGCTGTGTTGGAGCGTTGCGGATGTGGAGCGGCACGGGCTCCGCGGGATGCTCGCGCGCCGCTTGGAGCGCGGCGCCGTACGCGCCGTAGACGGCGTTCGACTTCGGCGCCGTCGCGAGATAGACGATGGCCTCGGCGATCGCGAGGTCGCCCTCGGGCGAGCCCAGGAAGTGATACGCGTCCTTCGCCGCGAGGGCGATCGAGAGCCCGCGCGGATCCGCGAGCCCGATGTCCTCGACGGCCATGCGCACCACGCGCCGCGCGACGTAGAGCAGATCCTCGCCGCCTTCGGCCATCCGCGCGAACCAGTAGAGCGCCGCATCGGGGTCGCTGCCGCGCACGGCTTTGTGCAGCGCCGAGATCAGGTTGTAGTGTTGCTCGCCGCTCTTGTCGTACTGCGCGAGGCGGCGCTCGAGTACGGCCGCGACTTCCTCGGCCGTGACCGGAGCTGCGCGGCGCTTGCCGCGCGCCAAGTGCCCGAGCACGGCCTCCGTCGCGTTCAGCGCACGGCGCGCGTCGCCGGCGGCATGCCGCACGAGCAGCTCGACGGCTTCCGGCGCGAGCTCCGGCACGTTGCCGTTCTCGGCTTCGAGCTGGCGATGGGCGCGCGCGACGATCGCGCCGATGGCATCCGGCGCGAGCGGCTCGAGCACGAACACGCGCACGCGCGAGAGCAGGGCCGAATTCAGCTCGAACGACGGATTCTCCGTGGTCGCGCCGACGAGCGTGATGACGCCGGACTCGACGGACGGCAAGAACGCGTCCTGTTGCGCGCGATTGAAGCGATGGATCTCGTCGCAGAAGAGGATCGTGCCGCGGCCCTCGACTTGCCGGCGCTGCTCGGCTTCGCGAATGATCTCGCGCACGCGCGGTACACCCTCGGTGACCGCGCTGAACGTGACGAATTCCTTGTCGGTGTAGCGCGCGAGCAGCCGCGCGAGCGTGGTCTTGCCGCAGCCGGGCGGGCCCCAGAGCACCATGCTCGCGATCGCGCCCTGCTCGATGGCCTCGCGCAGCGGCTTGCCGGGCCCGAGCAGCTGCTCGTGGCCCAGGAAATCCTCGAACGAGTCGGGCCGCAAGCGGTGCGCGAGCGGCACCGCAGCGTCGGGACTCGTGCCGGCAGCCGGAAAAAGCGCGAGCTCGTCGGGCACGTTCTTGGCCATCCACCGGCCATTCTACTGGGGTTGCGCAGCGTGACGCTTTCCCCGGCGGCCGGGGCGGCACGGGTGCTACACTCGGGCCCATGGTCAAGATCGGCACCGCTCGGCGTCCCGGCCGAGCCCATCGCTGGGCTACCGCGATCGCAGCGGCGGCCGTCGTTTTCTGCGCCGCCGGAGCCGCCTCCGGCCAAGAAGAGCGCGAGACGCGGAAAGCCCCCCTCCACGGCAAGCACTGGGTCGCCATCACGGGCAAGCCGCTCGCGGCGACGGCCGGGGCGCTCACGTTCGCGCGCGGCGGCAACGCCGTCGACGCCGCCTGCGCCATGCTCGCGGCCGCCGCCACGATGTGGGACACGCTGAGCTGGGGCGGCGAGACGCAGGCCCTGATTCACGACCCGCGCACGGGTCAAGTGCGCGCGATCAACGCGCTCGGTGTAGCGCCGACGGGCGCGACGCCGGAGTTCTTCCGCTCGCGCGGGCTTCGCCACCCCCCGGAGTTCGGCCCGCTCGCGGCCGTCACGCCCGGCACGCCGGGTGGATTGCTCACGATGCTCGCGCAGTTCGGCACGCTGAGCCTCGAGGAGGTGCTCGAGCCGGCGATGGAGATGGCGGCCGGCTACCCGATGGAGCAGACGCAGGCCGCGAACATCGAGGCGAGCAAAGCGCTCCTCGTCCGCTGGGACGCGTCGCGGCGCGTTCTGCTGCCGAACTACGATCCGAAGCGCCCGCAGGCGTGGGCCGCCCCGCACACCGGCGAGATTTTCAGGCAGCCCGAGCTGCTCGCCACGCTCACGAAGCTCGTCGACGCCGAGCGCGAGGCGCTCGCCGCCGGCAAGTCGCGCGAAGAGGCCATCATGGCCGCCTACGACCGCTTCTACCGCGGCGACATCGCGCGCGAGATCGTGTCGGCCACGCAAGCCGCCGGCGGTTTGTTCACGCTCGAGGACTTGGACCGCTACAAGGTTTACGTCGAAGACCCCGTCGTCACGAACTACAAGGGCGTCGACGTTTACAAGCTGAGCTCGTGGGTGCAAGGCCCCGTGATGCTGCAAACGCTGAACCTGCTAGAGCAGCTGGATGTGCGTGCGCTCGGCTACAACAGCGCGCGCTACATCCACGCGCTGTACCAGGCGATGAATCTCGCCTACGCCGATCGCGACTTCTACTACGGCGACCCGTACGTGCCGCCCGTCGAGCCGCTCAAGGGGCTCTTGTCGAAGGAGTACGCGCGCGACCGGTTCGCCACGATCAACTGGCGGCAGAACGACGCCGCCGTTCGGCCCGGCGATCCGTATCCGTATCAGGGCGCGACGAATCCGTTCCGCGAGGAGCTCGAGAGCTGGCGGCCGCGCATCGCGGAGCGGCGCCAGGCGGCGCACGAGCCGGAATTCACGATGACGCACGACGAGGCGTTCCTGGCCGGCACCACGTCGATCCAGGCCGCCGACGAGAACGGTTGGGTGGTCTCGATCACGCCGAGCGGCGGCTGGGTGCCGGCGTTCATCGCGGGCAACACCGGTGTCGGCTTGTCGCAGCGCATGCAGAGTTTCGTGCTCGATCCGAAGCAGAATCCGTACAACGTGCTGGCGCCCGGCAAGCGTCCGCGCGCGACGCTGTCGCCGAGCCTCGCGCTGCGCGACGGCAAGCCCTTTCTGTCGTTCGCGGTGCAAGGCGGCGATGCGCAGGACCAGAACCTGCTCCAGTTTTTCCTGAACATCGTCGAGTTCAACATGAGCGTGCAGCAGGCCACCGAGGCCGCGAACTTCAACAGCTACCAGATGCACAACTCGTTCGGCGATCACGCGTCGGAGCCGGGGCGGCTCGTGGTGCGCAACGACACGCCGGCGTGGGTCAAGGCCGAGCTCGCGGGCATGGGGTATCGCGTGGAGGGTTGGGAGCGCACGTCGGGCCCGATCAACGCGATCTTCATCGACCAGGAGCACGGCTCGCTCTGGGGCGGCTCGAGCGACTTCGGCGAGGACTACGGCGTCGCGTGGTAGCGGCGCGCACACCGCACACCATATCCCCGCAACCGGCGCGCTTTGAGTACAATCGCGGCGTTTCGCGCGCAGCGACGCCGGGGGTCAGATGGGTTTCTTGGAGTGGCTACAGAGCACCTGGGTCGGCGTGCTCGTGGCCGAGTCGCTCTGGGGATACCCGCTGCTCGAGACGATCCATTCCCTCGGCATGGCGATGATGATCGGCTCGCTCGGGCTCATCAATCTGCGCGTGCTGGGTTACAAACCCGAGCTGCCGCTCGTGCGCATGCAGCAGCTCCTGCCGCTCGCGTGGATCGGCTTCACGCTGAACGCGATCAGCGGCACGCTGCTCTTCACGTCCGATTCGGTGTATTTCTGGGGCAAGTACACGTTCCGGATCAAGATGATTCTGATCATTCTCGGCGGCATCAACGCGGCGCTGCTCGGCCGGCGCGTGTTCCGCGAGGCTGCGGCCGACGCGCCGGCCCCGGTGCCCACCACGGGGACGAAATGGATCGCCGTCACGTCGCTCGTCTTCTGGCTCGGCGCCGTCTGCGCGGGCCGCCTCATCGCCTACGCGCCGTGACCGCGCTCGAGGGGTAGGCGATGGAATTTCTGGTGTGGCTCGAAAATACGAGCATCGCGAACGCGATCCGCACGATCGCGTGGCTTTATCCGGCGTTTGAGACCGGCCACTACATCGGCCTGTCGCTGCTCGTCGGCGGCATCTTGCTCATCGATCTGCGCGTGCTCGGCATGGCGCGCGGGCTGCGCCTCGAGAGCATGATCGGTCTGTTGCCGTTCGTCTGGGCCGGATTCGCGATCAACGTGCTCACGGGGTCGCTGCTCTTCATCTACGGCGCAACGAGCTTCGGCACGAACAAGGCGTTCCTGCTCAAGATGGTGTTTCTCGTGCTCGCCGGCTTGAATGCGCTCGCGTTCGACGTCGCCGTGCGCCGCTCGGGCAGCTCGTGGGTGACGGCCGATCGCCCGCCGCCGATCGTCAAGGGCTTCGCGACGCTGTCCCTCTTCTTTTGGGTCTGCGTCGTGACGACGGGCCGATGGATGGCCTACATCTAGCGGCGCCGTGTCCGCAGGCGACGAGCGCGTGAGCAACGCGATGGCCCGCCGCCCGCGCTATATGATCCACGACGGCTTTCGCATGCCGATGGGCTTCCCCGTGGAGGGGTTTGCCTCCGGGCAACGTTATCGCGCGGCGCCGGGCGACGTCTTCGTCGCGTCTTATCCGAAGTGCGGGACCACGTGGGTGCAGTACATCGTTTACCTGCTCGAGAACGACGCGCGGCCGCTCGCGGCGGGGCAGCGGCTCGACGAGCTGTTCCCGCATCTCGAGGAGGTGGGCGAAGCTGCCCTGCGCGCGCTGCCCGAGCCGCGGCTCATCAAGACGCACTTGCCTTTTGAGCGCACACCGTTCGCTGCGGAGGCGAAGTACGTCTACATCGCGCGCAATCCATTCGATTGCGCCGTGTCGTTCTATCACCACACGCGCGGTTTTCCGCGGCACTACGATTTCGCGGACGGAACCTGGGACGCGTTTTTCGAATGCTTCATGGCGGGCGAGGTGGACTTCGGCGACTACTTCGACCATCTCGTGTCGTGGTGGCCCCGGCGAAACGACGAGAACGTGTTGTTCTTGACCTACGAGCGGATGCGCGCCGCGCCGGCGGACGCCGTCGCGCGCATCGCGGAGCTCTTGGGCGGGCGCGCCGCCGCGCTTGTGCGCGAGCCGCACCGCCTCGACGACGTCGTTCGATTGAGCAGCTTCGACGAGATGCGGCGCGATCAGGATCGCTGGTCGAGCCCGAGGCCCGCCGACATGCCCAAGTTCGTGCGCAAGGGCGTCGTCGGCGATTGGCGGGGCCAGTTCTCCGCGGAGCAGGCGCGGCGGCTCGCCGCGAAGCTTCGGGAGCGCACGGCAGGCACCGGTATCGACGCGCTGTGGCCCGAGCTCGCCGCAAACGCGCTACAGTGATCGGTGCAACGACTCGAGGGAACCGATCATGACGGAGAAGCTGAAGCTCGAAAAAACCGACGAGACCGAGCTCGAGGCCGCCGTACTGCGCCGCCTGCTCAAGCATTTCGACGAGCACAAGGAAGTGCAGAACATCGACCTCATGATCCTCGCGGGATTTTGCCGCAACTGCCTGAGCAAATGGTTCGTCGAGGCGGCGCGCGAGCGCGGCATCGAAGTCGATCTCGAGGCGGCGCGCGAGAAGATCTACGGCATGCCGTACTCGGAGTGGAAGGCGCGCTACCAGCCGCCGGCCACCGAGGAGCAGCTACAACGGCTCGCCGCCGTCGAGAAGGCGAAGGCCGAGAAGGCGCAGGGCGAAAAGGCGAAAAGCTAGGCGCTTCGCGACGCGCGATCGGCGGCCGGCGGAGGCTAGTACCGCCGCTCGACGGCGAAGCGCGCGAGATCGACGAGCCCGTCGCGAAACTTCGACGCCGGCAGCTGCTCGAGCGCCGCGACCGCGAGCTCGACCTCCGCGCGGGCGCGCTCGGCCGTGTAACGCAGCCCGCCCGACGCCTCGATCGCGAGCTGAATCGAGGTCAAGTTGCGCGTGCCGCCCGTCTCGATGGCCTCGCGGATCATGTGCCGTTCGGCGGCGCTGCCGTGCGCCATCGCGTAGATCAGCGGCAGCGTCGGCTTGCCTTCGGCGAGGTCGTCGCCGATGTTCTTGCCGAGCACCTCGGGGTTCGCGTCGTAGTCGAGCGCATCGTCGACGAGCTGGAAGGCCTGGCCGAGGTGGCGGCCGTAGGCCGCGAGAGATTGCTCGATGTCGTCGCTCTGCTTCGCGAGGATCGCGCCGATCCGCGTACCGGCCTCGAACAGCTTCGCGGTCTTGCGGTAGATGACTTCCATGTAGTCCGTCTCGGAGACGTCGGGGTTGTTGCAGTTCATGAGCTGCAGCACCTCGCCCTCGGCGATGGTGTTCGTGGCGTTCGCGAGCACGTCGAGCACGCGCATTTCCTCGAGCTCGACCATCATCTGGAACGAGCGCGAGTACAGGAAATCCCCGACGAGCACGCTCGCCTGGTTGCCGAACACGGCATTCGCCGTCTCGCGGCCGCGGCGCAGGCCCGAGCTGTCGACGACGTCGTCGTGCAGCAGCGTGGCCGTATGAATGAACTCGATGATCGCGGCCGCCGCAACATGCGTCTGATCGCGCCCCGCGCCGCACGCCCGCGCCGCGAGCAGCACGGCCAGCGGCCGCAGCCGCTTGCCGCCGTTATGAATGATGTGGTGCGCCACCTGGTTGACGAGCGCAACGTCGCTGCCCAACCGGCGCACGATCATGCGATTGACGTCGCCCCAATCGTCCGCGACGAGCGCCCTCAACCCCTCGAGCGAGGGCCCAGCCGGATTCGGTTTCGCCAACGACATGGCGCAAATTTTGCCTCATCCCCCCACTCCATAGCGAATCGGCGCCGCGCCGTGAACGCTCTGCTCGCCGCCTCGCGCCATTCTGTTCTCCGCCGCGCGCAAGCGGGTGCCACTCGCTCGATGGCCGCACGGGCGCCACGGCGCGCCTGCCGCGCAGCAAAGCGCCGCCAACCCAAAGCGGCGAAGTCGTTTGACCGAGACCGGCCGAATCTCTAGAATTCCGAGCCTTTCCGCGGGGCTACGCCCGTATTCGCCCAGGAGACCCACTCGTGTATGCCGTTTTCCGCACCGGCGGTAAGCAATACCGCGCCCGCCAGGGCGACCGCGTCCGCGTCGAGCGGCTGAATGCCGCCGTCGGCGACGCCGTCGCCTTCGACGAGGTCCTGCTCGTCGGCGAAGGCGCGAACGTCAAGCTCGGCGCCCCGCTCGTGGCCGGCGGCAAGGTCGAGGCCACGGTCGTCTCCCAAGGGCGCGACGACAAAATCACGATCATCAAATTCAAGCGCCGCGCGCACTACAAGCGCGTGAAGGGGCATCGCCAGCCGTTCACCGAGGTGGAGATCACGGCGATCAGCGGCGCGTAGAGAAGCCAAGGAGCAGCGACATGGCACACAAGAAAGCAGGCGGCAGCTCGAAGAACGGCCGCGATTCGGAGTCGAAACGGCTCGGCATCAAGCGCTTCGGCGGCGAGCAGGTGCTCGCGGGCCACATCCTCGTGCGGCAGCGCGGCACGCAGTATCACCCGGGCGCGAACGTGCGCATGGGGCGCGATCACACGCTGTACGCCGGCGCCGCTGGCCGCGTGGCGTACGCCGTCAAAGGGCCGAAGAGTCGCCGCATGGTGAGCGTGCTCGCGGACTGAAGATTAGGCCCGCGCGTTGTATCGCCACGAAAGCCCCGCGGTGCGGGGCTTTCGCGTTTTGACGGCCATGCATGGCCGGCATACAACGGCTGCAGGAGCAATTTGTTGCCCCTAGCATCGCGAGATTCGCCATGAAGTTCATCGACGAAGCAGACATACGCGTCGAAGCCGGCAGCGGCGGGCGCGGCTGCGTGAGCTTCCGCCGCGAGAAGTTCATCCCGCGCGGCGGCCCCGACGGCGGCGACGGCGGCGACGGCGGCAGCGTCTATCTCGTCGCGCGCGAAGGCATCAACACGCTTGCGGACTTCCGCGTGAAGCGGCGTTTCCGGGCAGAGAACGGCCGCGGCGGCGCCGGGCAGAACATGACGGGCGCCGCGGGCGCCGACCTCGAGGTCGAGGTCGCAAAGGGCACCGAGGTCTACGACCTCGACACGGGCGAGAAGCTCGGCGACTTGACGCACGACGGCGAGCGGCTGCTCGTCGCGAAGGGCGGCATGGGCGGCCGCGGAAACACGCGCTTCAAGTCGAGCGTGAATCGCGCGCCGCGGCAATTCGATCCCGGCGAGCCCGGCGAGAGCCGGCGGCTCAGGCTCGAGCTCAAGCTGCTCGCCGACGTGGGGCTGCTCGGCGCGCCGAACGCGGGTAAATCGACGCTGACGCGAGCGCTGTCGGCGGCGCGGCCCAAAGTCGCCGACTACCCGTTCACGACGCTGATTCCGCAGCTCGGCGTCGTGCGCGTAGGCCCCGACCGCAGCTTCGTGATTGCCGACATCCCGGGGCTCATCGAAGGCGCCGCGCAGGGCGCGGGACTGGGCATTCGCTTCCTCAAGCACCTCGAGCGCACGCGCCTCCTGCTGCACGTCGTCGACGCGTGCGCCGGATTCGGTGACGGGGATCCGGCGGCGGCCTATCGCGCCGTCGAGGGCGAGCTCGGCGCCTACTCCGACGTGCTGAGAGACCGGCCGCGCTGGCTCGTGCTGAACAAGCTGGATCTATTGCCGCCCGAGGAGCGCGAGGCGCGCGTGGCGGCGCTCGTCGCGGCGCTCGACTGGAACGGGCCCGTGTACGGCATCAGCGCGTTGACGGCCGAAGGCACGGAGCGCCTCGCGCGGGACGTGATGTCGTACTTGGGAAGCGTGCGCGAGCCCGAGCAGACGGCGAAGCCGTCACGGCATGGCGCGTAGGCGCGAGTTGATCTGGCTCTTGTAGTGAGCGGCGCGGCTCTTGCGCAGAATGCCCTTCGTCGCCATGCGGTCGATCAGCGGGACCACGGCTTTGAACTGCGCTTTCGCGGCTTCCTTGTCGCCCGCCGCAATGGCCTTCAGCACGTTGCGGATCTCCGTGCGAACGCGCGAGCGCTGCGCGACGTTGTGGGCGCGGCGCTTGATGGCCTGACGGGCGCGCTTCTTTGCCGATTGAATGTTCGCCAAGAGGCTTGAGTCCGCTGCGGGCGCACTGGCCCGGAAAAGGCGGCTATTATTCGGAGCGACTTTTGGCAAGTCAAGCACACAGGCCGCGGCACGCTCAATGACGTCGACCTCGAACGCGGATCTCGCCCGCGGTCAGCCGCGGCTGCTCGTGGCGACTTCCGTCGTGGGCTCCATGACGCTGTTGTCGCGCATCACGGGGCTCGCGCGCGACATAGTGTTTTCCGCGTGGTTCGGCGCCGGACCCGTCATCGACGCTTTCACGGTGGCGTTCAAGATCCCGAATCTGATGCGGCGACTGTTCGCCGAAGGTGCCTTCTCGCAGGCCTTCGTGCCCGTGATCTCCGAATACCGGACGAATAGCGGCCACGACGAGACACGTGATCTCGTCGCGCACGTAGCGGGCACGCTCGGCCTCGGGCTGTTCGCAGTCACGGCAATAGGCGTCGTGGCGGCGCCCGTGCTCGTGCTCGTGTTCGCGCCCGGCTTCGCCGGCGACGACGGCCGCTTCGACCTCGCGACGGACATGTTGCGGTTCACGTTCCCGTACATCTTGTTCGTCTCGCTGACGGCGCTCGCGAGCAGCGTGCTGAACGCGCACCGGCAATTCGCCGTGGCCGCGTTCACGCCGGTGCTGTTGAACGTCGTCGTCATCGCGTTCGCCGGTTGGGTCGGGCCGCGGCTCGCCCGGCCGGAGCTCGGGCTGGCGTTGGGCGTGTTCGCGGCCGGCGTCGTCCAGCTCGCGTTTCAGCTGCCGTTCCTGCGCGGGCTCCGCCTCCTGCCGCGGCCGCGCTTCGGCTGGCGACATCCCGGCGTGCAGCGCGTGCTGAAGCTGATGGCGCCGGCGCTGTTCGGGTCGTCGGTGGCGCAGATCAGCATCCTGCTCGACAGCGTGATCGCGTCGCTGCTCGTCGAAGGGAGCCCGAGCTGGCTCTACTACTCGGATCGCCTCATCGAGTTTCCGCTCGGCGTCTTCGGCATCGCGCTCGCCACCGTGATCCTGCCGCGCTTGTCGGAGCATCACGCGCGGAGCGCGTCGCAGACGTTCTCCGACACGCTCGACTGGGCGCTGCGCCTCGTCGCTTTCATCGGCGTGCCCGCGGCGCTCGGCCTCGCGCTGCTCGCCGAGCCCGTGCTCGCGGCGCTGTTCTTTCGCGGCGAGTTCACGCAGCGCGACGTGGAGATGGCGGCCGCGAGCTTGCGCGCATACTCGCCGGGATTGCTCGGCTTCATCCTCGTGAAGGTGCTCGCGCCGGGCTATTTCTCGCGCCAAGACGCGCGCACACCCGTGCGCGTCGGGTTCAAGGCCTTGACGCTGGGCGCCGTGCTCAGCGTCGTGTTCGTGCTCGTCTTGGTATGGACGGGCTGGGCCCCGGCGCACGCCGGCATCGCAGCGGCGACGGCGTGCGCGGCGCTCGCGAACGGCGCGATGCTGCTCGCCGGGCTCAAGGCGCAGGGCGTCTATCGCGCGCGCTTGGGTTGGGGAGCGCTCGCGGCGCGCATCGCCGTTCCGAGCGTCGTCATGACCGCGGCGCTTCTCGCCGGCCTGCGCGTGGCCGGTGATTGGTACGACACGAGCCTGCTCGCGCGAATCGCGGGCGTGGCGGCGCTCGTCGGCGGCGGTGCCGCCGTATACTTCGGCGCCTGTTATCTCGTCGGGTTGCGCCCGCGCGACTTCAGGATCGCGCGGGCTTGAAGGGTTCGAATGCGGCTTTACCGGACGTTCGCTTCGCTGCGGCGGTCGGCGCCGGCAAGGCCGCGCGCCGTGGCCATCGGCGTGTTCGACGGCCTGCACATCGGCCATCGCGCGATCGTCGAGCGCGCCTGCAGGGCCGCGGCCGAGCTTGGCGGCAGCTCGCTCGTGCTCACGTTCGAGCCCACGCCGAAGGAGTTTTTTTCGCCGGCTACGGCGCCGCCGCGCCTCACGCGCTTTCGGGAGCGCTTCGAGCAACTCTGCTCGCTCGGCGTCGACGAGCTGTTCTGCGCGCGCTTCGACGAGGTGCGCGCGCTGACGCCGGCCGAGTTCGTCGATGAGCTGCTCGCGCGCGAGCTTGGCGCGCGCCACGTCGTCGTCGGTGACGATTTCAGGTTCGGCGCGGCCCGTTCGGGCACCGTCGACGAGCTGCGCGAGCTCGGCAAGCGCCGCGGCATCGCCGTGACCGAGGTGCCCCCCGTGATCTTCCGCGGCGAGCGCGTGAGCAGCACGGCGATTCGCGCCGCGCTCAAAGCGGGCGATATGGACACGGCGCGCGGCATGCTGGGCCGCGACTACTCGATCTCGGGCCGCGTGGTGCGCGGGCTCGGGCTCGGCCGCAAGCTCGGTTTCCCGACGGCGAACGTGAACTTGAAAAGACTCCAGGCGCCCATCGACGGCATCTTCGCGGCGCGCGTGACGGGCCTCGAGCCGAACGCCCTCGACGGCGTCGCGAGCGTCGGCACGCGGCCGACGATCGGCGGGAGCACGCCGCTGCTCGAGGTGCTGATTTTCGACTTCGACGAAGACATCTACGGCCGGTACATCACCGTGCACTTCACGAAACGGCTGCGCGAGGAGCGGCATTTCGCGGACTTGGAGGCGCTGAAGCGCCAGATGCATGATGACGTCGCGGCTGCGCGGGCTGCGCTAACCGATTGAAATCGCGTACACTCACGCCCCTTCGGTTCAGATCATGTTCGAACCCGTAGCCGCCCGTTACGACGGGCCCGAGCTCGAGAAGGGAGTTCTCGATCTCTGGCGCCGCGAGAACGTCTTCGGCCGCATCATGGCCGAGGGTGCGGCGCGCCCGAAATTCGTGTTTTACGAAGGGCCGCCGACGGCGAACGGCCGCCCCGGCATCCATCACGTGCTCGCGCGCACGTTCAAGGACCTCTATCCGCGCTACAAGACGATGCGCGGCTTCCACTGCCCGCGCAAGGCTGGCTGGGACACGCACGGCTTGCCCGTCGAGCACGAGATCGAGAAAGAGCTCGGCATCTTCGACAAGCGCCGCATCGAGCAAGAGGTCGGCATCGCGGAGTTCACGGCTAAGTGCCGCGCCTCCGTGATGCGCCACGTAGCCGAATGGGAAGCCATGACGGAGCGCATGGGCTTCTGGGTCGACTTCGAGCGCGCGTATTTCACGCTGCACAACGATTACATCGAGACCGTTTGGCAGCTGCTGAAGCAAATCTGGGACAAGGGCCTTCTTTATCAGGGCTACAAGGTGGTGCCGTACGACCCGCGCATCGGCGCGACCTTGTCGTCGCACGAGGTAGCGCTCGGCTATCGCGAAGTCGAGGACCCGTCCGTGTACGTGCGCTTCCCCGTGCGGGGTGAGAAGAGCACGTACTTCCTTGTGTGGACGACGACTCCGTGGACGCTGCCGTCGAATCTGCTGCTCGCCGTGCACCCGGACGTCGAGTACGCCTGGGTGAAGCACGGCGGCGAGACGCTGATCCTCGCGAAGTCGCTCGTCGCGGCCGTGCTCGGCGACGGGCCGCACGACGTCGTGCGCACGGCGCTCGGGCGCGAGCTCGACGGCGCCCGCTACGAGCGGCTGTTCGACTACCTTCCGGCCGCGGGCGACATTTGCCGCGTGCGGCCGGCGGACTTCGTGACGACGGCGGACGGCACCGGCATCGTGCACATCGCGCCGGCGTACGGCGAGGACGACTTGAAGCTCGGCCAAAAGCACGGGCTGCCGGTGGTGCACGGGGTTGGCGACGACGGCTATTTCCTCGCCGCCGTGACACCGGTCGCGGGCAAGTTCTTCAAGGATGCCGATCCGACGATCATCGACATCCTGCGCGAGCGCGGCCTCTTGTTCCGCGCGCAGAAGTACAAGCACAACTACCCGTTCGGCTGGCGAACGGGCGACCCGCTGATCTACTACGCGAAGAACGCCTGGTACATCCGCACCACGGAGTACCGGCAACGGATGGTGGAGCTGAACCGAGGCATCAAGTGGGTGCCCGACCATATTCGCGATGGCCGTTTCGGCAACTGGCTCGAGAACAACATCGACTGGGCGCTGTCGCGCGAGCGGTTCTGGGGTACCCCGCTGCCGCTCTGGACCGACGGCGACGGCAACTACATCTGCATCGGCTCCGTCGCGGAGCTCGAGCAGCGCTCGGGCCGCAAGCTCGTGGGCCTCGACCTGCACCGGCCGGCCATCGACGCCGTGACGTTCGTGCACGAGGGGCGCGAGTACCGGCGCGTCCCCGAGGTCATCGATTGCTGGTTCGATTCGGGCGCCATGCCGTACGCGCAGTGGCATTACCCGTTCGAGAACGCCGACGTCTTCAAGGCGAGCTTTCCGGCCGACTTCATCTGCGAAGCGATCGACCAGACCCGGGGCTGGTTCTACACGCTGCACGCGATCTCGACGATCGTGGCCGATTCAGCCGCGTACAAGAACGTGATTTGCCTCGGTCTCATCGTCGACGCCGAAGGCAAGAAGATGTCGAAGTCACTCGGCAACATCTTGAACCCGTACGACGTGTTCGATGCCGTCGGGGCCGACGCGCTGCGCTGGCACTTCACGGCGCGCGTGGCGCCCGACATCCAGAAGCGCGTCTCGGTCGACATCGTCGCCGACGTCGCGAGCAGCTTCATCAACACGTTCTGGAACACGTACGCGTTCTTCGTGATGTACGCGCGGCTCGACGGCTTCGATCGCAGCATGAACGTGCCGTACGAGCAGCGCCCCGAGATCGACCGCTGGGTGCTGTCGCTGCTCGAGCAGACGATCGCGACGGCGACGGCCGCGCTCGACGACTACGACGCGCTCAAGGCGGGCACCGCGCTCGAGAGCTTCGTCGATCAGCTCTCCAACTGGTACGTGCGCCGCAACCGCCGCCGCTTCTGGAAGGCCGCGAGCGGCGCCGACAAGCAGGCCGCGTATCTCACATTGTACGAGTGCCTCGAGACCGTGAACCGGATGCTCGCGCCGTTCGTGCCGTTCCTGACGGAGGCCGTGCACCAAAACCTGGTGCGCAGCGTGGCTCCCGACGCGCCCGTCAGCGTGCACATGACCGAGTGGCCCGCGGCCCACGCGCGCCGGCTCGACGAGCGCCTGCTGGCCGAGACGGCCGTCGTGCAGCGCGTGGTCGGCCTGGGCCGCGCCGCTCGCAACTCGTCGAAGCTCAAGGTCCGCCAGCCGCTGCCGCGTCTGCTCGTTCGCGTGCCGGACGCGGCGGCGGAGGACGCCGTGCGGCGCCACGAGGACCAGATCTTGGACGAGCTCAACGTCAAGCGCGTCGAGCTCATTGCGCGCGACGCGTCGCTCGTCACCTACCGCATCAAGCCGAACTTGCCCGTCATCGGCAAGCGCTACGGCAAGCTGATCCCGAAGGTGCGCGACTATCTCGCCACGGCCGACGGGGCGGCGATCGCGGCCGCCGTGGCGCGCGGCGAGACGCAGACGTTCGTCATCGACGGAGAGTCGCTCGCGATCGAGCCCAACGACTTGCTCGTCGAGAGCGCGGCGGCCGAGGGCTTCGCGTGCGCGGAAGGCGAGGGCTACCTCGTGGGGCTCGACACTAAGCTCGACGACGCGCTGCGGCGCGAAGGCCTCGCGCGCGAGCTCGTGCGCGCCGTGCAGGACGCGCGCAAGCAGGCGGGTCTCGACGTAGCGGATCGCATCGTGCTGCACGTCGAGGGCGACGCCGCGGTGGCGGCCGCGCTCGCCGAGCACCGCGACTATCTAATGACCGAGACGCTGGCGAGCGCCTGGCGCAAGCCCGGCGCCGGCGAGTTCGTCGCGAGCCAAGAGCAGGGCGGGGCCCAGTGGGTGATCCGGCTGGCGCGCGACGCGGAGGCGCGATGACCGAACGGCGCTGGTTCGGATTGAACGCCGGCGCCTCGAACTGGCTCTGGCTCGGAGTGGCGGCGCTGGCGCTCGATCAATGGACGAAGTGGCTCATCGTCGACCGGTTCGACGAATTCCAGCGCGTGGTGCTGCTGCCGGTGCTCGAGATCATGCGGCTCCACAACACGGGCGCCGCGTTCAGCTTCTTGAGCGACGCCGACGGCTGGCAGCGCTGGGTGTTCATCGTGCTCGGCGTCGCCGTCAGCGCCGGCATTCTCGTTTGGCTGCGGCGGTTACCGGCCAAGGGGCAGACGCTGCTGGCGGCCGGCCTGTCGTTGATCTTGGGAGGCGCGCTCGGCAACGTCATTGACCGCGTCGTGCACGGCCACGTCATCGACTTCATCCGCGTGCACTACGAGGAGCACTACTTCCCGGCGTTCAACGTCGCGGACTCCGCGATCACGATCGGCGCCGCGCTGATCGTGCTCGACAGCCTGCTCGAGCTCGACCGCTCCCGCGCAAAGAAGAAGGTCACCAGCAGTTAGCGGCGTTCGTGCCCGTCGCCGTGCGCACGCCCTGCGACGTGATCGAGAAGGAAGTGCACTCCGCATCTCCCGTCATGTCGATGGCGGCGCCGGGGGCGGGCGTCGCCGTGGCCGTGAAGCCTTGCGTCGGGTCCGGGACGGCGATCGTGACTCGATACGTGCCGCGCTCGGAGCGCGCGTCGGCGGACAACAACGGAGGCACGTTGGCCTGGAGCTCCTCGACGGTCCCGTAACGCCGGTTCACGAGATAGAACCGTTCCTGATTGTTCGCCACCTGAAGTAGGAACGACTTCGCTTCCGTGCGCTGCGCGCGCATGACGTACTGCCGATAGCTCGGCAACGCGATGATGCCGAGGATGCCGATCACCATGACGACGGCCATGAGCTCGAGCAGCGTGATGCCGAGCGCGCGCGCTCGGAGCGGCGCATCGGGGGGTGTCGCGCGCAGCCACCTCGTTGCCGCGCTCATCGGTGCTCGCGCGTCGCGCTAATCGTCGACACTGCTCTGCCGCCAGTACGTGCGCACGGGATCGTTGCGATAGCTCTGCGGGAAACGCATGAGGCCGACGACGAGCGCGATGCGGCCGGAGCGCGACGTCTCCAAGAAGTCGGGCACGCCGTTGCCGTTCAAGTCCTCGTTCGGAAGGTCGACGACGGCATTACCGTTCGCGTCGTCGTCGGCATCGTTCAGGATCCCGTCGCCGTCGATGTCGTCGTCTGCGTTGTCGGGCGTGCCGTCGCTGTCCGTGTCCACCTCCGCGTCGAGGACGCCGTTGCCGTCGAAGTCCGGGTCCTCGAAGTCGAGGATCCCGTCGCCGTCGGAGTCGTCCTCGCTATCGGGCAAGCCGTCGCCGTCGCGGTCGGCCGACAGGAAGATCAGTTGCGGCGACGGCAGCGGCGCGCCTTCGTTCTCGACGTACAGGTCCGTCATGGTCAGGTTCGTGGCGTCGGCCGAGCCGTCGAGGTTCAGCACGGGCGCCGCGTTGAAGACGCTCATGCGATATACGCGGTTCGTGCCGACGGCGGGCATGCAGCCCAAGCCCGACGAGCCCGGACGGAACGTCGTGAAGATCACCTCGTTGTTGAACGTGCGCGCTTCGGCCAGCACCTTCTCGCCCGGTCCGCCGGTCAGGTCGAAGCGCCAGCCTGCGCTATCGCCCTGCGGAACCGGCGTGTTCTCCGAGACGATCTCCGTCAGCGAGTCGTTGTCGATGATCTCGAGCGAGTCGAACTGCGACTGCGACTTGCGGCCGAAACCGTAGTCGCGCAGCGCGTAGAACCGATCTTGCACGTGCGTGCCGAGCGGGTTGCCGCGGCTGCCGGAGCCTAAGCCTAAGTGCAGGAAGTCGTAGCCGCGGCTGTTCACGATCGCGACGTCGGGGGCGTAATAGAAGCGGCGCGTATCGGCCAAGTCCGGATCGGCGCTCGGAGCGGCGCCGAGTTGCGCGATGACGCCGCCCGTGACGAGATTCGCAGCCGACTCGCCGTTGGCGATGTCGAACCGCCAAACCTGACCGCCCATGTCCCCGACGTACATGCGATCGGCGAAGCCGTTGCCGTCGAGATCGATGACGCGCACGTCCGACGGGATCGAGTAGTCCATCGATCGGCCGGGTTCGTCGAAGCGCTTGTGCGTGCCCGCTTTGCCGCCGTGCCAGAGCAGGGCGCCCGTCACGGAATCGACGATGTAGATCGAGTTGCCGATCAAGTCCGTGCTCGCGGCGGGGTTGTCCTGATCGGGCTCGTACCCGCCGCCGATGACGAGCGCGAGCTTGTCGGGGTTTTGGGCGGCGCCGCTCACTTCGATGCGCGTCGGAACCGGCGTCGACCAGCTCTGCCCGAGGCCCGGCAGCGTCGTGCCGTCGAGGCGCCAGAGCAGCGACGGCGCGGACGGATTGCTCACGTCGAGCGCGTAGTAGAAATCGCCGCCGCGGCGCATGCCGAAGAAAAGGTACACCTTCTCGCCGGGCTCGATCACGGCGTCGTTGTCCGCGACGATCTGCAGCGCCAGGTCGCCGTCTATGCCGTAGCGCTTCTGGGCCGTGGCGTCGTCCTCGAAAAGCTGCGTCTGGTCGTCCAAGAACTCCGGGGGGATGAAGGCCCAGTGCTCGACGCCGGTCTCGAGATCGAAGGCGTGCAGCACGCCGTCGTTCGTGGCCGAAAAGACCAGCCCGTCACGCAAGCCGGGCCCGTAGACCATCGCCACGGGCTGCGAGTGCAGCGTGTCGCCGAGCTGATTGCGCGCCTCGGTCACGTCGCCGTCCTGGTCCGTATCAGGCACGTCGACGCCCGTGATGAACTTGATCACGTCGTCGCGCTTGGGGCCGACGTTGGGGTCCGTGTGCAAGACGGCGTCGTCGATCAGCGTGTTCGCGAGTGAGACGCGGTTCGTCGAGTGCGTCAGCGCCGTGCTCACGCCTTGATACGTGTAGACTACGCGCCCGCTCGGCGCGGGAAGCGCGTTCGCCGCGCCGCCGGCCTCGACGTCGTTGCCGTCGAGCGTCGACGACCAGAAGTCGCGCGCCGTCGGCGAGAACGAGCCCGTCGCCGGATCGATCGCGGGATTGCCGTTGGCGTCGACGATCTCGCCCGTCGTCGCGTCGAGCCGGAAGCGCTTCAGGTTGCCGGGCCAATGCGTGCGGGAGGAAGGGCGGAACACGCTGATGAAAAGGTCGCTCAAGTTCTGCGTGCGGTTGAACGAGCTCACGGCCACCGTCGGCGCCGTGAACGTGGTGTTCGACGCGAGGATCGACGTCAGGATCTGCTGCAAGGAGCCTGCGAGCGTCGCGGTATCGAAGGCGGTGTAGTACTCGCCCCCGCCGCGGGCGGCCGTCTCGTCGAGCACCTGCAAGTCCACGTCGAAGCCGACCGTGTAAGTGGTGACGTTCTGCTGCCCCGGCAGCGGCGAGAGGTCGCCTTTGAACAGGAACTCGGCGAGGTCGTCGAGACATTCGCCGCCCGAGGCGTTCACGCCGGCGGGGTACGTCTCGGCGTCGCACGTGGCGCCGACCAAGTTGCCGAAGGACGCGCCGTTCGCGTCGATGAGCGAGCGGATCTTCGAGTCGGCGTCCCGGTCCCGCGTCGGTACGCCGTCGGTCAGCAGCACGACGAAGTTCTTTTGACACGCGAGGTCGGCGGGCGAGTCGTACAGGCTCGCGTCCGCATCCAGCCGAGAGGCCGGGACGCTCGCCGGCTCGCCGTAGTCGACGCCGTCGCCGCGGAAGTAGAGCGCCGCCTCGTAGAGTGTCTCGGAAAGCGGCGTAAACGCGTCGGTGCCGATGGCGTCGACCGCATCGTGCAGCTCCGTCCTGGCCGTCGCGACGTCGGCGACCTCGTGCAAGACGTACCCGCCCTGGCTGCCGACGTCGGGCCCGGCCGAGCCGTTGAACGTCATCAAGCCGACGTTGACGCCGTTGACGGAGTCGAGCAAGTCGTTCGCGACCTCCTTCACGACGTCGATCTTCGGGCGGTTGAAGGTGGGCCCGAACGTGTAGTTCATGTAGTTGCCGCTATAGAGCGTCACCTGCTCCGTGTCGAGCGGCCACGCGCCCCAATTCACCTGAACGGGCTCGCCGAACTCGCCCCAGTGGCCGTTGCTCGCGGCGCCGCTGATTGCGTAGAGCTTCGTCGCGTCGGAGCCGTCGCCGTGGATGCCGGCGTCGTCTTGGCATTCGACGGCGTTGTCGCGCACGCTGTCGCTCGTGCCGAGCGCTTCCCAGCGCAGGTCCGTCTCATCGTCGTACTGGCCCATGTAATCGGTGTACCAGCCGACCGTGACGAACGCCTGCAACGCCGCGTTGCATTTCAGCGCGCTCAGCTCGAACCAGCGGTTCGTGCTGCACGAAGGCGGCGGTGCGTCGCCGTACACCCAGTAGACGCGGTCCGCGCTGCAATTGCTGCCGCCGGGCGGGTAGTCGATGCTGCCGTCGTACGTGCCTTGGGTGCGCACCTCGTCGCGCATGCTGCCCGAGTTGTCGAGAATCAGGAGGATGTTCGGCCGCGCGCCCACCGCCGTGCTCGTGCCGATGAAGAGCTCGGAATCGTCGGCCGCGGCAGGTGCCGCGGCGGCGGCCCAGACGAGGCCCGCGGCGAACCAGGCCGCTCGTTCGATGTTCGACTGCATGGTGCGGTCCTTGTTGTTCGCGGCGGCGCGTGGACGTCAGCGCCCGCTCGCGTGCACTCTCACGCGATTCACGTCCTCGGTGTTGATGTCGTAATACACGAACGCCACGGCTCGCGCCTCCTCGGCGGGCCGTTGCCTCACTTCCTCGACCTCGGCCAGGAACTGCGCGAGCGGCAAGACGCGGTCGTTGAAGAGATACGTGGTCTTGTCCGTGACGGAGTGCGTCTCGAGCGGGCAAGTGGCGCAGGGGCGATACAGCACGGCGCGGCGGCCCGCGGCCGGCAGCGTGACCTCGCGCAGCGCGAGCTCCACCGAGCGCTCGACGGGCTCGAGCACGCGAATCGCTTGCGCCGACGCCGCGGCCGCACCGGCGAGCGCGACGAGCAGGACGGCGATCGATCGGCTCATTTCAGCATCCTCCGGCCGTGGGCAGTGCCTGGGCTACGACATAGAAGCCTTGAACGTGCGAGGCCGTCGCGCCGCGCGATCCGCGTCCGCTCGCCACCGTTTCGAAGTGGAACGCATCGAACTCGCCCAAGCTGAAGCCGCCGCGCGGGACGGGCGTGTTGCAGAGGTAGCGCGTCTCGGACCAGCGGTCGTAATCGGGATCGCCGAGCGCGGGCACCGTGCGCGGGTCGGCGCCCGTCGTGTAGTCGCGCCGGCCGAGCGCGATGTCGATCGCCTCCTCGGCGGCCTGAAATGCGTCCTGCTGGAACTGCGCGTTGCCGGCCATCGTGATCTCCATCGTCGCCATGTTCATGCCGGAAACGCCGACGACGGTGAGCACGAGCAGCAGCACGAGGCCGACGATCAGCGTCGCGCCGGCTTGGCGGCGGTGCGGCGGAAGGAGAGCGACGGGGGCGCGGCTCATGGTGCTACCTCAAGTTGGCGTTGCGCAGGTAGATGGTTTTCGAGACGACGGCGCGGCGATAACCGTCGTTGAACGGCCCGAAGTTCTGGCCTGCATACGAATACGTGGCGGTATCCGTGTAGCCGTTCTCGGTGCGCTCGGCGCGCACGCGCAGCCACAGCCGCACGGCGAGGATCTGGCGCTCGTTGCTCGAGAATTCGGGCTCGGCGAGCAGCGCGTCGCCGGGATCGACGAACCGGTCGATCGTTCCGCGGCCCGGCGCATTCGGCGGCGACGTGTCGAGGCCGAATTGCACTTGCAGATCCTCGATGCCCGGCAAGATCTCGCGGTCTTCGATCGTGCCGCCGGCGGCGAGCGTCTTCATGCGCAGCGAGGGCACCGTGTTGTCGGGCGTCGAGAGGTTCGACGTGTTGTTCGTGCTCACGTAGTAGCCGTTAACGACGACGCGGTGCGGCTGGCTCGTCGCGGGCTCCGGCGACGCGGGCAGCGCGGTGCCGACGAAGAGGCGGCTCTTCTCGGCGCGATTGCTCTGGATGTACAGCGTGCCGGCCGTGCGTGACGTGAGCACGGGCTCCTCGGACACGCGCCGGACGATCAACGTATCGGCCGCCGGGGCCGCGCTCGCCGACGCGGCGCAGGTGGCGCCCCATGGCCACGGCGAGCTGCCGTTCGTGGCGGCGACGCCGTGCACGAAGTCGTTGACCCACGTGTTGCCGCAGCTTGACGGCACTCCGGCCGGCACGGTCGTGCCGGCGCGCCCTTCGATGTTCGTGGCGACGTTCGTCAAGCCGAAGTAGTACGCCATGCGGATGTCGGGCTCGAGCACGTCGAGCGCGAAGCGCGCGTTCTCCTGCAGGCGGGAGACGGATTCCGTGACGCGGAACGACGAGCGCCCCTGCATGAACACGGTCACGGCGCCGATCATCAGGAACACGCCGATCGCGAGCGCCACCATGAGCTCGACGAGCGTCATGCCGGCGGCGGCGCGACGGCCCGTGAACGGGGAGCACAGCGGCGGTTCGGGCATCGGCGTGGTCACCACGATCAAAGGTCCGGAATCTCGACCGCGATGCTGTAGTTCTGCGGCCCCAAGCCCACTTCCTGCCACGAGACGCTGATCGTGTACGTCGGCGGGGTCGTCGTGTCGACCGACACGGTGCCGGCGCCGCCCGGCAGCTGCGCAGCGACTTGGCCTTTCCAAAGCCAGAGATCGTGCGCCGCCATGTCGGCGCTCGGGCAGTCTCTGTTGTCGCCGGGGTCGCAGTCGCGGTCCTGCCCGGCGCCTTCGTAGGCCGTGCCGGCCGCGCGGTTCGCGCGGATCCGATCCGCCATGTCGGCCACCAAGTTGACGGCCTGCGTTCGGTACAGCGCCGTGCGGCTCGCGCCCAAGCCTTGGCCGTACAGCGCAGCGATGCCGATCATGCCGACGGAGATCACGATCAGCGACACGAGGGCTTCGATGAGGCTGAACCCGTGCATCGTGTCGCGCGCCACGATCGGCTTCGGGAGCGTCATGGGTCCTGCCGAAGTCATGGGCACGTGGCGCCGGCGGTGGCGATCTCGGGGTCGACCTGCGCCGGCTCCTGGAGCACGACGCCCCGTCCCGTCGCATCGATGCGGACGGCGCGCGCGCTCGAGAGCCCGCCGCCGGCCACGCGCCGTCCGCGGTCGTCGCAGAACAGCACGACGACCGGCGTGCCGTGCCCGGCGAAGCACAGTGAGCCCGCCCGACGAATCCAGCCGTTGGGCCCATAGGAAACGTTGCCGCAGTTGGCCGACAGCCGAATCGCGCCGCCGGGCGGCTCAGTGCGCAGCAGCACGGTCTCGCCTGCGTCGAGCACGGCGTTGCCGTCGGTGGCGTCGCCGAGATCCGGGTTGCCGTTCGCATCGACGTCGCCGTTTTCGTCGACGAAGACCACGAAGCCGCGCGTGGCGGAATTCGCGATTGCGCCCGGGGCGCACGTGGGGGTTCCCGCCAGCGGATTGTCCGTGAGGCACAGTGTCACGGGCACTTGGCGCTTGACCGCTTCGGTCCTCGCCAGCAATACCGCCGTGACGAGATCGTTGGCGGCGGCCGACATCGCGCCGTTGCGCTGGAGCTCCATGACGTTCGGCACGCCGACGCCGAACAGGACGCCGGCGACGAGAAGCGCCATCAGGAGCTCCCACAGCGTGAAGCCCTGTTGCAGACGCGTTCTCATGGCGGGGAAATATAGAGACGGTTTTACAGAAGCGGACGGTCGAGCCGACGATCGGCACTCCCGGGCGGACGAGCGGCGCTCGCCGCGCGCGGCTCGCGTCGCCGC
>JBBIJV010000025.1:0-23770 GCA_037445815.1 Rhodospirillaceae bacterium | reverse complement strand
GTGCCGCTGGCCGCCGCGCCGGTGACGTGAGCGCCGCCCGCGGCCTTCGCGCTGGCCCTGGCCTTGCGGCACCTGCTGGCCTTGGCCACTTTGCCCCTGCTGCTGGCCCTGACCTTGGCCCTGCTCGGGCCGTGGGCGATGACCGGCGCCATCGGCCGAGCGCGCGTCGCGGTTGCGCTCGCGATCGCGGTCGCGTTCACGGTCTCGATCGCGATCCCTATCCCGGCCGCGCGCCGCGCTGCGGTCGCGATCTCTATCTCTGTCTCTATCTCGGTCACGCCGATGCTCGCCGCGTCCGTGGTAGTCGCGGTCCCGTTCACGATGGTCGCGACGGCCGCCGCGGTGTCGATCGCCGCCGTCGGCCATTCGCGGCGCCGGGGCCTCGCCGCTGCCGAACAGAAACGCCCAGAGCCGCGTGAATATACCGGGCTTGGCCGCAACGACGGCCTTCGGCCGCTCTTCCTCGGGCGGCGGAGGCGGCGGGGCCGCCGGCGTCGGCGCCGGCGTCGCCGGCAGCACGTTCGAAACCGCGGCTTCCTCGACTTTCGGCTGCTTCTTGATCTCCTCGTACGCGACGGAAATGTCCGGCTTCGGCGCGACGAGCTTGTAGCTGACGCCCGCATTCTCGGGCAGGCTCACCTCGTCGTCACGAACCCGCCGCAGCGTGTAATTCGGCGTCTCGAGGTCCGGATTGCCGAGTAGTACGACGGTGACATTGTTCGTCTCCTGGAGCGTCTGAACCCAGTCGCGCTTCTCGTTCAGGATGTAGTTGGCCACTTCCATCGGGAGTTGGGCGATGACCTTCGCCGTGCGCTCCTTGCGTGCCTCCTCGCCGACGAGCCGCAAGATCGCGAGCGCCAGGGACTCGACGCTGCGGATGTTGCCCGCGCCGTTGCAGCGCGGACAGATCGATTGCGTCGATTCCTCGAGCGACGGCCGCAGGCGCTGTCGCGACATCTCGAGCAGGCCGAAACGGGAGATCTTGCCGATCTGGATGCGGGCGCGGTCGTGGCGCACGGCCTGCCGCAGGCGCTCTTCGACTTCGCGCTGATTGCGCTGGGGGCCCATGTCGATGAAGTCGACGACGACGAGGCCGCCCAGGTCCCGGATCCGGAGCTGCCGGCCGATCTCGTCGGCCGCCTCGAGGTTCGTGTTGAGGGCGGTCTCCTCGATGTCCTCGCCCTTCGTCGAGCGCGCCGAGTTGATGTCGATGGCCGTGAGGGCTTCCGTCCGGTCGATGACGATGCTGCCGCCCGAGGGCAGCTGCACCTTGTGGCCATAGGCCGACTCGATCTGACTCTCGATCTGATAGCGCGTGAAAAGGGGGACGGTGTTGTCCTCGTAGAGCTTGAGCTTCTTTAGGCTGTGCGGCAGCACCCGCTCCATGAACTCGACGGCTTCTTGGTAGATCGCGGGGTTGTCGATCAGGATCTCGCCGATATCGTTCGAGAAGTAATCGCGCAGCGCGCGCACGATCGCGTTGCCTTCCTGGTAGATCAGGAAGGGGGCCGGCCGTGTGACGACGACCTGCTTGATGGCTTCCCAGACGCGAAGTAGGTAGTCCAAGTCCCACTTGAGCTCCTCGGTCGTGCGGCCGATGCCGGCCGTGCGCACGATGCAGCCCATGCCGTCGGGAATTTGCAGGTCCTCGAGGGACTGGCGAACGGTGTCGCGTTCCTCGCCCTGGATGCGCCGCGAGACGCCGCCGGCGCCCGGGTTGTTCGGCATGAGGACGATGAAGCGCCCGGCCAGGCTGATGAACGTGGTCAGCGCCGCCCCCTTGGTGCCGCGCTCCTCTTTATCGACCTGGACGACGATTTCCTGGCCTTCGCGCAGGACTTCGCGGATCTGGACGCGGTCGCCCGATTCGGGCTGCTTGATGAAGTACTCGGAGGAGATTTCCTTTAGCGGCAGGAAACCGTGGCGTTGGACGCCGAAATCGACGAAACAGGCCTCTAGGCTTGGCTCTATCCGAGTGATGCGGCCTTTGTAGATATTCGACTTGCGCTGTTCTCTGGACGGTACCTCGATATCGAGATCATAGAGCTTTTGGCCATCCACCATGGCCACACGCAACTCTTCCCGCTGAGTTGCATTCACCAGCATTCGTTTCATAAATCCTCAGTGCGAAAGCGGCGTGCACGGAGGCTCGGTTCGAGACCGCGGTCTGCGGCGGCGTGCGGCGGGCGTCCTGCTCGGCTCGGCACGATGCGAAAAGGAAAGGCGCTGCTCGATCCGCCAGTTTGTCTAGTGCGTTAGATTGGCTACGGAGAGGCATTGCCTTACGCAGAATGCGGGACCCGAAACATCCGGTCCGCCTAGTAGTGATGTTCTTAAAACTGGCAGCTCGCCTGTAATGAGCTACCGCCAGAATAAGGTTCGGGAGCGCCCGGGGACCGACCCCGACAGACCGCTTTCCGTGGCGGTACTATAACATACGGTTCTTGAGGCTCAATTCGTACGCCGTTGAATCCTCCACAAAAACACTCCTCCGACGTCGTCGGGGCTACGGGCGTTCGTCACCGCGAGGTGGATTCCGAGCGGGCCGGACAGCGCCTCGACAACTATCTCCTCGGCGAGCTGAAGGGGGTGCCGCGGAGCCACGTCTACCGGCTGATCCGCTCGGGGCAGGTGCGCGTGAACTCGGGGCGTACGAGCCCGAGCTACCGCCTCAAGCCCGGCGATCGCGTCCGCGTTCCGCCGGTCGGCACGCGCGCTCCGCGCGAGGTGGTTGCGACGCCGGACCGCCTGGAGTGGCTGCGCGAGCGCATCCTCTACGAGGACGCGCGGATCCTCGTGCTCGACAAGCCGGCTGGGCTCGCCGTGCACGGCGGCAGCCGCGTGAGCTTAGGTCTAATCGAGGCGCTGCGCCTGCTGAAGCCCGAAGCCAAGGACCTCGAGCTCGTGCACCGGCTCGATCGCGGCACCTCCGGCTGCCTCGTGCTCGCGAAGCGCCGCAGCGCGCTGCGCGTGCTGCACGAGCTCCTGCGCGAGGGGCACGTCGACAAGCGCTACCTGACGCTCGCCAAAGGCCGCTGGCCGGATGGCACGACGGAGATCGACGCCCGTCTCGCGACGCGCCGCGTCGGAGGCGAAGCCCGCGTCAAGGTCGATGAGTCGGGCAAGGAGGCCCGCAGCACGTTCCGCGCCATCGATCGGTTCGGCAAGACGGCCTCGCTGCTCGAGGTCGCGATCGACACGGGCCGCACACATCAAATCCGCGTGCACGCGGCGCACCTGGGCCACCCCGTGGCCGGCGACGAGCGCTACGGCGACAAGGACTTCAACGAGTATTTGAGGTTGTTCGGCCTCACGCGCATGTTTCTGCACGCGCATTCGGTATCGTTCGACTGGCCGGACACCGGCGAGCCGTTCAATGCGAGCGCGCCGCTGCCCGAGGACTTGAAGGCTGTCCTGACGGCGCTGGAGGCTAAGCGCGCGAAGGCTTGAGCGGATCCGCGCCGAGCCGGCGCAGCGCGTCGGCGACGAAGATCAGCGGCAGGCCGATCAGCGCCGTCGGGTCCTCGGACGAGATTCTCTCGAAAAGCGCCACGCCGAGGCCTTCGGATTTGAAGCTGCCGGCGCAGTCGAGCGGGTTTTCGAGGCGCAGGTACTGCTCGAGCGCCGCCTGGTCGAGGCGGCGGAACCGCACCTCGGTGCGGTCCACGTGCCGCAGCGTCTCCCCCGAGGCGGTCGAGACGACGGCGACGGCCGTATGGAAGAGCACGGTCTTGCCCTGGCATGCCGAGAGCTGCGCGAGCGCCGCTTCCGCAACGCCCGGCTTGCGCAAGATCCGGCCGTCGAGCGAGGCGACCTGGTCCGAGCCCACGACGAGCGCGCGCGGCGCCGCGATGCTGCGGGCCTTCGCGAGCGCGAGCCGTTCGGCCATCGCGGCCGGCGCTTCCCCGGGGACGGCGGTCTCGACGACGTTGGGCGCCCGGGCCTCGAACGGTAGCTTGAGCCGCTCGAGCAGCTCGCGGCGATAGCGCGAGGTCGACGCCAGAATGATGGTCGGCGAGGCTTGGGCCTTTTCGTAACTCACGGTTTTGACCCCAGAAACTTGCTCACATATGATGCGCGGCCTATGTCCGGCTCGCTGCACGCTTGGTACAGTCTGCGCGATCTGGAATCGTTGGCGGATCGAGGGGTTACGCTCCGCGGCGAGTTCGCTATCGAGTTACTGACGAGGCTCAAGGGCCTGCTCCATTCGGCTGCCGGCAGTGTAAGTGCAACGCTCGATTTTGAGCAGCGCACGGACGGCTGGCTCGGCGTGGAGCTCGGCTACCGAGCCGACGTCGACCTCGTGTGCCAGCGCTGCCTCGAGCCGTTTCGGCGCGGGCTCGCGGACAACGTCAAGGTCGTCATGGCCGAGGCGTCCGCGCTGCCGGCCGTGACGCCGGAAGGGTTCGAGCCGTTCGAGCTCGTCGATGGGCGGTTTCAGCCGGCGGAGCTGATCGAGGACGAGCTGATCGTCGCGATCCCGCTGGTGCCGAAGCACGAGCGGGTCGAGGACTGTGGTAGCTTGGCGCGGCGGATCGCCGGATAGGCCGAGCGGCCGTAAGCGGCCTTTGTTGTTTCGTTCTAGGAGAGTTTCAGCATGGCAGTTCAGAAGAGCCGCAAGACGCCTTCCCGGCGCAACATGCGTCGTGCCCACGATGCGTTGACGGGTCCGACGTTGTCCGTGGACTCGACCACCGGTGTCACGCACCGGCGCCATCACGTGACAGCCGACGGTTTCTACCGCGGCAAGAAGGTGTTCGAGCTTCCTCAGGACGCCGAGCAAGAGTAGCCGCTTACGGGTCGGCGTCGCTGGCGGCCGCGCACATTGCGCACGTCATCGCAATCTTAGCGCTCGCGTGAGTCGCAAGGTCACAATCGCCTTGGACGCCATGGGTGGCGACCGTGGCCCGGACGCCGTGGTGCCGGCTGCGCTCGCCACGCTCGAGCGCGACGACTCCGTGACTCTCACGCTCGTGGGCCTGCCCGAGGTCCTCGAGCAGGCGAAACGCAGCGCCGGCGATCGCTACGGCACGAGGCTCGGTTTCAAGACGGCATCCGAGGTCGTTTCGATGGACGAGCCGCCGGCCGAGGCGCTGCGCCGCAAGAAGGATTCGTCGCTGCGCGTCGCGATCGAGCTCGTGAAAAACGGCGAGGCCGACGCGTGCGTGAGCTCCGGCAACACGGGCGCGCTGATGGCGACCGCTCGTTACGTGCTGAAGACGCTGCCCGGCATCGATCGTCCTGCCATCATCTCGGCCGTGCCCGGCATCGCGGGCCCGACGTACATGCTGGATCTCGGCGCGAACGTGGGCTGCACGCCGGAGCACCTGCTCCAGTTCGCGTTGATGGGCTCCGTCGTCGCCGAGGACATGCTCGAGGTCGAGCGGCCGCGCGTGGGGCTCTTGAACATCGGGCTCGAGGACATCAAGGGCAACGAGACCGTCCGCGAGGCCGGCGAGCTTCTCGCGAAGAGCGGCCTCAACTATGTGGGTTTCGTCGAGGGAGACGGTATTTTTCACGCCGACGTCGACGTAGTCGTCAGCGACGGCTTCGTCGGCAACGTGGCCCTGAAGACGACCGAGGGCGTCGCTCGGCTCATCAGCTCTTTCTTGAAGGAGGAATTTCGCCGCAGCTTGCTGCGCAGCGTTCAGGGGCTCGTTGCGCAATCGGCGCTGCACGCCTTGCGCAGCAGGCTCGACCCGCGCCGCTACAATGGAGCGAGCCTCGTCGGTTTGAACGGCATCGTATTGAAGAGCCACGGGTCCGCGGACCAGTTCGCCTTCGAGAACGCAGTGAACGCCGCGATCGTCGAAGCGCGCAAGGGCGTTCCCCTCCAGATCGGCAAGCTCGTCGAGAACCGACCGCACTGATGTACTCGCGTATCGCCGGCACCGGCAAATACTTACCGCAGCGCGTCCTCACCAACGCGGATCTCGAGAAGATGGTCGAGACCACGGACGAGTGGATCAGGACGCGAACCGGCATCGAGCGCCGCCACATCGCGGCCGACGACGAAGCGACGAGCCACCTCGCGTACAAGGCCGGCCTCGCCGCACTCGAGAGCGCGGGTCTTGAGCCCGGCGACATCGACCTCGTGCTCGTGGGCACGACGACGCCGGACCTGATCTTCCCGAACGTCGCCTGCCTCGTGCAGGAGAAGCTCAGGATTCCGGCCTGTCCGGCGTTCAGTCTCGAAGCCGCCTGCTCGGGCTTCGTGTACGGGCTCGTCGTTGCCGATCAGTTCGTTCGGTGCGGACAAGCGCGGCGTGCGCTCGTCATTGGCGCCGAGACGATGTCGCGCATCATCGACTGGACGGATCGCGAGACGTGCGTGCTGTTCGGCGACGGTGCCGGCGCCGTGATCCTCGAGGCCGCCGAAACCCCCGGCATCTTGTACTCGACGCTCGGCGCCGACGGTCGCTATCGTGAGCTCCTCTACGCCTCGAGCGGCGTTTCGCTGCGCCAGCGTGAAGGTGCGGCGTTGCGCATGAAGGGCAACGAGGTCTTCAAGGTCGCCGTCAAGACGCTCGAGAATCTCGTCGACGACGTCGTCCGGAAAAACGATCTCGAGAAAGGCCAGATCGACTGGCTGATCCCGCACCAGGCCAACATCCGCATCATCAGCGCGACGGCGAAGCGGCTCGGGTTACCGATGGAACGCGTGATCTTGACGGTGCAGGAGCATGGCAACACGTCGGCCGCCTCGGTTCCGATGGCCCTCGATACGGCGATCCGCGACGGCCGCATCAAGCGCGGCGATCTGTTGTTGCTCGAGGCCTTCGGGGGCGGCTTCACATGGGGCGCCAGCCTCGTACGTTATTGAAATCTTTGCCCGAGTGCGCACTGGCGCTCATATTCTTCGCTTCCGCGATCCGTATAATGCGCGCTATGTCTCGCCCAGCGCTCGCAGCCTTGCTCGGGATTTTCTGCGTCACGGCGGCGCAAGCGGCCGAGTTCTGGCTGCCGGAAGGCCAACAGGTATTCGGTGCCGTGCAGGTCATCGAGACGAAGCACGAGGACACGTTCGTCGCACTGGCGCGCCGCTACAACGTCGGTTACGAGGAGCTCCGCCAGGCGAACCCCGAAGTCGACGAGTGGCTGCCCGGCGAAGGCACGAAGGTCACGATCCCGACGTTCTACGTGCTGCCGCGCGCAGCGCAGCGCGGCATCGTCGTCAACGTCGCCGAGCTCCGTCTCTACTACTTCCCGGCCGATTCGGGCCCGTTGCCTGACGGTGTCGCGCCCGGCTCGCGGCGCGTGATCACGCATCCGATCAGCATCGGGCGCATGGATTGGTCCACGCCCGTCGGCGTGACGACGATCACGGGCAAGGTTGCAAACCCGAGCTGGTATCCGCCGCAGTCGATCCGCGACGAGCACGCGGCGCGCAACGACATCTTGCCGCGCGTCGTGCCGCCCGGCCCGAATAACCCGCTTGGGTCACATGCGCTGCGGCTCGGCTTGCCCGGCTATTTGATTCACGGCACGAATCGGCCGTCCGGCGTCGGCATGCGCGTCACGCACGGTTGCGTGCGCATGTTCCCCGAGGACATCGAAGCGCTCTACAAGACCGTGCCCGTCGGCACGACCGTCAACATCGTCAATCAGCCCGTCAAGCTGGGGTGGGCCGCCGACGGCACGCTGTACTTGGAGGCGCACCCGGCGCTGCACGAGAGCAACGTCGACGGTGAGAGCGTCATCGTCGAGACCGTTGCGGCGGAGGGGGTCGAGCAGCCGATCCAAGAATCGCCGCTGACGAGTCTCATGCGCGCTTACATTGCCGCTACCGAGACGCGCCGCATAGACATCGATTGGGATGCCGCGGAGCGCATCGCGCAGCGGGGCAGCGGCGTTCCGGAAGCCGTTTCGGCGACAGTCGTCGTCGAGCCGCTCGAGACGGAAATTGCCGCCGTGTCGCCGGCCTCGGGCGACTAGCAGCCGCAAAACGCTTCTGCATTGGCGGCATGCCGGCCATCCATGGCCGGCCGCAACAAATTGCTCCTGCATTTGTTGCATGGCGGCCATCCATGGCCGCCAAAAAAAACCGCCAGCGAGTGGCGGTTTCTCAAAAAAATGCGGCCCCTGAGCGGGCCGCATTCTTCGTAGCAAAGATTGATTACTTCGACTGAGACTGCTCGAACATGCGGTCCAGTCTCTGATTCGTCGCGTCGCAGCAGGCCTGAGCCGCCTGCGCCGCTTGCAGAGCCTGGTTTGCGGTGCTCTGAGCACCCGAGGCAGCCTGCTGTGCCTGTGTAGCCGTGCGTTGTGCGGCGTTCGCCGCGTTCTGCGCAGCTTCGGCAGTGGCACGAACTGCATCGAGCTGTTCCGTGGTGACGCTTGCGCAGCCGGTCACGATCGCAAAGCCGCCAACGAGCGCCGCTGCCCGCAGAGCAGCCTGGATTTTTGTGGCCATTGATTACCCCTGAACTAAAGTGAGTGAAACCAAAACGGGGGCATTATTTCCTAAAGCTTGGGCCACTGCAATTTGAAAAACGCCGTGCGTCGTCGTTTACAGACATGGCGCGTGCACATCTTTTGTGCGGCGGCACGAGATGTTCGCCCTGTTTTTTGCGGCCGTCGAACGAGCGCTTGACTCGATGCGGAGTCGAGCTGTATATAGTCTCAGACTGATGTTATATACAGGTTAAGATCATGCGGGATCTCACTCCGAGACAACGTCAAATTTTGATGTTGGTTCAAAAAGTTATGCACGAAACCGGCATGCCGCCCACGCGCGCCGAAATCGCGAAGGCGCTGAAGTTTCGTTCGGTCAATGCAGCGGAAGAACACCTGCGCGCGCTCGAGCGCAAAGGCGTCATCGAGCTCTTGCCCGGCATGTCGCGCGGCATTCGACTCAAAGATTCGCTGCGCGAGCAAATCGGTTTGCCGCTCGTCGGGCGCGTCGCTGCGGGTCAACCGATTCTCGCCGAAGAAAACGTCGAGGCGCGCTATCAGATCGATCCCGAGCTTTTCAAAAAGCCGCCGCATTTCTTGCTGCGTGTTCACGGCATGAGCATGCGCGATGCCGGAATACTCGACGGCGATTTGGTCGCAGTGCACCGCACGCCCGAAGTACGTGCTCGGCAAATCGTCGTCGCGCGCTTGGACAACGAGGTCACCGTCAAGCGGTATCGACAAGAAGGCCACCGCGTGTGGTTGATGCCGGAAAACCCGGAGTTCTCGCCGATTCAAGTCGACCTGCGCGAGCAGGCATTGGCCATCGAAGGCGTGGTCGTCGGCGTCGTTCGCGACTCGATGAAGTGAGGGTCGGGCCGCTAGTGAAGCCGGTGAGCTTGTGGAAAGGAACGATTGGCATGCGCGCGTTTGGCGAGGTACCGCCGCCTCCATCGCTCGTGCCGTCCTTCCCACGGGCTTCGACGAGCTCGATCGCGCGCTTCCCGGCGGCGGTTGGCCGCTAGGGGCCATCACCGAAATACTCGTCGACGGTTACGGCATCGGCGAGCTCGGTTTGTTGATGCCGGGGTTGTCGGCATTGACCAAAGCCGACTCTGCCAAGCCCCGCAAATGGATCGCTTGGGTCGCTCCGCCGTTCATCCCCTATGCGCCCGCTTTGCAGCAACACGGCGTCGACGTCGGTCGCCAGCTCATGATTCATCCCACGCCGGGCAGCAAAAACCGGTTATGGGCCATCGAGCAAGTCGTGCGCTCGGGGTCGAGCGCCGGCGTATTGGCTTGGGTCGCCGCGGCCGACGACGTCATGTTGCGGCGGCTACAGCTGGCTGCCGAGGACCAAGCGTGCTGGATCGTACTGTTCCGGCCGACGGACGTAAGGCAGCAGCGCACGCCGGCCGCGTTGCGGATTCGTTTATCGCAAACGCCTGCCTCCACTCGTGTCGAGATTCTCAAATGCCGCGGCGGCCGGCCCGGCGTCGTGGACGTGGCCGGTTTCGGGCGCGTCATTCCCGCGGCAGTTCAGGCTTCGCGATCGTGAGCGGGTATGGCGCGCGTTCTGCAATCTCTCGAGTTGTTCGCTCCGAGCCCGCGCGAAGCCCTGCGCGAACGCCGGCCCGTGCAGCGCAGGGCGCAGCTTTGGCTGGCCGTCGCATTGCCGAGCCTCGCTCTCGAGTGCCTAGCCGCCGCCGAATCGGCGCCGCTCACCAGTAGTTCTACGGCGGGCGTCCCTGCCCGCGTCGCCGTGGAGCTCGATCGAGGGCAACCGCGCGTCGTCGCGGCGAATTCCGCAGCTGCCGCGGCGGGTATTGCGGCCGGTGCGAAGTTGAGCACGGCCCTGGCGCTCGCGGCGTCGTTGCAAGTCTTAGAGCGGGAGCCGCCGCGCGAGCGCGAGTGCCTCGAATCCTTGGCCGCATGGGCCGAAACGCTGACCTCGATGGTCAGCGTCGAGCCGCCGGATAGCTTGCTGCTCGAGGTCGGCGGCAGCCTCAGGTTGTTCGGCTCTCTGGCTGCGATCAAGGCCGCGCTTCGCGACGAGCTCGCCAGGCGTTATCGCGATTTTCGCTTTTGCGCGGCGCCGACGGCCACCGCGGCTCTGTGGCTGGCGCGGGCCGCGGGCGACGACGTCACGGACTGGCGGCAACTGCCGGGCAGCCTCGCGCCACTGCCGTTGGCGGCGACGCGCTGGCCGGCCGAGGTGCAATCGTTGCTGCACGAGCTCGGCCTGCGCACCGTCGGCGATTGTGCGCGGTTGCCGCGCGACGGTTTCGCGCGGCGAGTCGGGCGCGCCTATCTGCTCGAGCTCGACCGAGCGTTCGGCCGTAGCGCCGATTTGCGCGCGGGGTTCAGCGCGCCGCGCGCCTGGGGCTCGCGCGTCGAGCTCGGCGAGGAAAGCGTCGACAACGCCATCTTTGTCGAGGCCGTCGAGCACCTTCTCGAGGAGCTTTGCGGCGAGCTCGGGACGCGGCAAGCTGCCATCGACGGATTCGAGCTCGCCTTCGAGCACTTGCACCGGCCTGCCACCGTCGAAAGCTTCGATCTGCGCGAGCCGACTTTCGAGCGCGAGCGGCTGCTCGCGCTCGTCGAGGATCGCTTGGAGCGCTGCCGTCTGCCCGTTCCGGCCGTGGCCGTCCGGTTGAGAAGCACCGTTTTCCGGCCGGCCGTGCACAAGGGCGTCGATTTGTTCGACGCCAAGCCGGTCGAAGAGGGCACTCGAGCGTTGCTCGAGAGGCTCCAAGGGCGGTTCGGCTCCTCGGCCGTGTACGGGCTCGACGCCGTTGCCGAGCATCGACCCGAGAGGGCTTGGGCGAAACGCCGGGACGGCGAGCGTCGAGCGTGCCGCGAATCCGGCGAGGGCAACGATGCCCGAGGTAGAGCAATGCAGGGAGCAGTTTCCGAGTGGACGCGCAGGGAAGCGCGGCCGTTGTGGCTTCTGCAGAAGCCGGTCCCCATCGAATTTCGTACGGACTCGTTGAAGTTGGTCTCGGGCCCCGAGCGCATCGAGAGCGGCTGGTGGGACGAGCAAGACGTCGGGCGCGATTACTACACGGCCGAAAACGCGCGCGGCCAAAGGCTCTGGATCTTTCGCGATCACCGCACTCGCGCTTGGTTCTTGCACGGACTGTTCGGGTGACGCCGGCATGGATGCGAGACTCGGCTCGAACGGCGTTTACGCCGAGCTTCACTGCCTCAGCAATTTTTCGTTCCTGCGTGGGGCTTCTCACCCACAGGAGCTCGTGAGGACCGCGGCCGAGCTCGGCTATGCGGGGCTCGCGTTGACCGACGAGTGCTCGGTGGCCGGAGTCGTGCGAGCGTACACGGCCGCGAAGGATCTGCCGCTGAAGCTCGTCGTCGGCAGCGAGCTCGACTGCGGCGATCTCAAGCTCGTTGCGCTTGCCGAAAGCCGCGCCGCGTACGCGGCCTTGTGCGGGCTCATCAGCCGCGCGCGTCGGGCAGCTCCCAAGGGCGAATATCGCATGTGCCGCGACGACGTCGCCGACTGTCTGCGCGAGCACGGCTTGCTGCTTTGGATGCCGTGCTTTATCGATCCCGCCGTCGATGCGGCGGCCGGCCGCTGGCTCGCAGAGCGTTTCGCGGGCCGGCTCTGGATCGCCGTGGAGCTGTTGAACGAAGGCAACGACCGGCGCCGGCTCGATGCGGCTCGAGCGTTGGGGAGCGAGGTCGGGTTGCCGCTCGTCGCGGCCGGGGACGTGCACATGCATTGCCGAGAGCGCCGCATGCTTCAGGACACGTTGACGTCTATTCGCCGCAAGGTGCCCGTCGACGAGCTCGGCTTCGAGCTCCACTCGAACGCCGAGCGTTGTCTGCGCCCCGTCGACGAGCTCACTCGGCGCTATCCCGCGGACTTGCTGCAGGAGACGCTCGCGATTCTCGATCGCGTGAATTTTTCGCTGGCCGAGCTGCGCTACGAGTATCCGTACGAGCTCATTCCGCCCGGCGAGACGCCCACGAGCTACCTGCGCGCGTTGACGGAGCGCGGCTGCCGCTGGCGCTGGCCAGAAGGCGAGTCGAGCCGGGTGCGCGAGCTCATCGAGCATGAGCTTTCGCTGATCGCCGAGCTCCGCTACGAGGCGTACTTCCTCACCGTGCACGACATCGTGAGCTACGCGCGCAGCATCGGCGTCCTGTGCCAGGGCCGCGGCTCGGCTGCGAATTCCGTCGTCTGTTTCTGCTTGGGTATCACGGAGGTCGATCCCGACCGCATGCAGACGCTCGTCGAGCGGTTCATCTCGAAGGAACGCAACGAGCCGCCCGACATCGACGTCGACTTCGAGCACGACCGCCGCGAAGAGGTCATTCAATACATCTACCGCAAGTACTCGCGCGAGCGCGCCGCGCTGGCCGCGACGGTCATCACGTATCGCGGTCGCAGCGCGATCCGCGACGTCGGCAAGGCGCTCGGCATCGAAGAGGCGCACGTCGGCGCGCTCGCGCGGTCGCTGCAATGGTGGGAGAACGGCGTCGTCGACGAGCAGCGAATCCGCGAGGCGGGGCTCGACCCTAAGAGCCCGAGAGTCCGCCGCTGGATCCGGCTCGCCGAGTCGCTGCTCGGCTTCCCGCGCCATCTCTCGCAGCACGTGGGCGGCTTCGTCATCGCCGAGCGGCCGATCCACGAGCTAGTGCCGATCGAGAACGCCGCGATGCCGGAGCGCACGGTCATTCAATGGGACAAGGATGATCTCGAGGAGCTCGGGCTCATGAAGGTCGACGTGCTCGGGCTCGGCATGCTGAGCGCGATCCGGCGCAGCTTCGAGCTCATCGAGAAGTTCTCGGGTCATCGGCACACTCTGGCCAGCGTGCCGGCCGAAGACGCAGCTGTCTACGAGATGATTTGCCGCGCCGACACGATGGGCGTGTTCCAGATCGAGTCGCGTGCGCAAATGGCGATGCTGCCGCGCCTGAAGCCTAAGTGCTTCTTCGATCTCGTCATCGAGGTGGCCATCGTCCGGCCGGGGCCGATTCAAGGCGACATGGTGCATCCGTATCTTCGCCGGCGCGAAGGGCGTGAGGAGGTGTCTTATCCGAGCGAGGCCGTGAAGCAAGTGCTCGAGCAAACGCTCGGCGTGCCGATTTTTCAGGAGCAGGTCATGCAGCTCGCGATCGTCGCGGCCGGGTTCACGCCCGGTGAAGCCGATCAACTGCGCCGCGCGATGGCCGCGTGGCGGCGCAACGGCGAGCTCGAGAAATTCGAGCAGCGCCTGATCCGCGGCATGATCGAGCGCGGCTACAGCCAGGATTTCGCAGAACGGCTGTTCAGCCAGATCAAGGGCTTCGGCGAGTACGGCTTCCCGATGTCGCATGCGGCGAGCTTTGCGCTGCTCGTGTACGTATCGGCCTGGCTCAAGCGTTACGAGCCCGCGGCGTTCTGTGCCGCGCTCTTGAACAGCCAGCCGATGGGGTTCTATGCGCCGCAGCAGCTCGTGCGCTCGGCGCGCGAGCACGGCGTCGAGGTGCGGCCGATAGACGTCAATGCGAGCGACTTCGATTGCACGCTCGAGCGCGACGCGGAGGGCAGGGCTGCCGTGCGCCTCGGCATGCGGCTCGTGAAGGGGCTTTCGAGCGACGGAGGCAAGCGCGTGCAGGAGGCACGGGCCGCGGCGCCGTTCACGACCGTGCAGAGTCTCGCCGAAACGGCGCGGCTCAATGCCAAGGATTTGGGCGCTCTCGCCTCGGCCGGCGCGCTCGCGACGCTCGCGAAGCATCGTCACCGCGCTCGTTGGGAAGTAGCCGGCGTCGAGCGGCCTACGGCGCTGCTCGATCGCGTGAGCTTCGCCGAAGCGCTGCCGCTGCTGCGCAAGCCCACCGAAGGTGAGGACATTGCGGCCGACTACCGCCACGTGGGCGTCGCTCTGGGCCGGCATCCGCTTGCGCTCATACGAGATCGGCTCGATGCGATGGGCGTCGACGCGGCTCGCGTCGTCGCCGAGCTTGCGCCCGGCGCGCGCGTGAGAACGGCCGGGCTCGTCATCACGCGGCAGCGGCCTGCGGCCGCGTCCGGCGTCACTTTCGTAACGCTCGAGGACGAGACGGGCTACTTGAACCTGGTGATTTGGGAACGGCTCGCGGAGCGGGCGCGGCGGCCGTTGCTCGGAGCCAGACTGCTCGGCGTCGCCGGCATCGTGCAGAAAGAAAGCGGCGTGCTGCACGTCATCGCGGAAGAGCTGTTCGACTTGAGCGCGCTCCTGGGTAAGCTCGACGCGCGCTCGCGCGATTTTCACTAGTCCTTGCCAGGGTCTCCGTGTTCCGATCTACTGCTCACGGCTATCTAAGGCTCGAATCTCCACGGCGCCGACTCGCGCGCGGGCCGAAGCCGGAGGATCGTGGTACGCGTGGAACGCAGTACGGATTCGGTTTCATGCTGCTCGCGTGTGCCGCCCTTGCGTGCGCCCCCGCGAGCACTGCGCTCGAGGCCACGGACCTCGCGCCGCGAACGGGTTTCAGTGCCGAGTGCGGCATAGTGCTGCTGCGATGCCGCGGGGGCGAAGCAAACATCTGGCGTGTTTCCCGGGGCGCCGTTCTCGACCTCGACCTCGGCAACGCCGATCACGATGTGATTCTGACGACGGCGCACGGTTTGTCGCCACGGCGGGAGGCCGTGCACCGGGATTGCAGAATACTCGCCGGAGGCCGCGCCTATCGAATCGAAGCGGCATGGCGCGCCGCCGGAGCAGCATCCGCTACCGGCGACGACTGGGCAGTGCTGTTCGTGAGCCGAAAGCTGAAGGGCGATGTCGATCGCCTGCGGCCCGCGCAACTTACCGTGGACACGATGCTCCGGCTGGCCGCGCAGGAGTCTCCCGTGCGCCTCATGTCGCGCAGGCCCGACCTACGGCAGCGCGACTGCAATCTGCTTCCAATCGACGACGCGATGCTCGCTTCAGGGCATGACGGGCTGATCATGTTCTATTCGTGTCGAGGCGCCCCGGGTTTTTCGGGCTCGCCGATCCTTGCCACCATCGAGGGTCGCCCGGTCGCAATCGGAGTTCATCTGGGATGGAGCTTCGAGCGGGGAGAAGACGGGCGGCTCAAGGCCGTCAGCGTCGGGCATCCGATCGACGCCCAAATCGCCGCCGCACTTACCGCGGCAGCGCTTCGAGCGCGGCAGTGATCACTCCGCCGGTCGAAGCGCGCAGCCGGCGTTCGGCCGCCGCTCAAGCGAGCGGCAAGCTCACGGCGCGGCCCGACTCGGCGCTCGTGTAGATCGCCTCGGTCCATTCCATGTAGCGCACGCCGATCTCGAACGTGTTCATGGCGACCGGCTCGATGCCGCGAATCGCGTTGATGAACTCTTCCTCGACGCGATGCCGATACTGGCCCTCGGGCGGATTCGGATACGCCGCGAGCTCGCGATCGCCGCGCCGGCCGACGAAGATGTTGTTCGCGCCGTCCACGCGAATGGTGCCTTCGGTGCCGAAGATCCACATATCGTTGCCGCGCGAGAGCCCCGTGGTCTCGCTGAACACCATGTGCACCGGTGCGCCGTTCGCGAGCTCGTAGAGCACCTCGACGTGATCCGGAATCGTCGCGCTCACTTGCGCGCCTTCTTCCGTTCGGCGCATGGGAATGTGCACGCGCGTTTTCGCCATGACGCGGTTGCCGGGGCCGAGCCAACGCATCATGAGCTCGTAGATGGCGCCGACGTTCAAAACGTTGATGCCGCTGAACTCGGGGTTGTGGCGCCAATCGAGCTCGCCGCCGAAGTTCGCGAAGCCGCGTTGCAGCCGGTGCACGTCGACGGACAGTATCTCGCCGAGCAGATCGCCGCCGATCAAGCCGAGCAGCGCGCGATCGACGCTGTAGCCGCTCGAGCTCGGCACGAGCATACATGTAAGGTCCGGATGTCGTTGCGACGCGGCGAGCATCTCGCGCGCTTCCGCGGCGTTCATCGCCATGCGCGCCTGGCACAGCACGTGCCGGCCGCTTTCGAGCGCGGCCAGCGTGATCGGCTTGTGCATGTACGGCCACGTGCCGATCAAGACCGCGTCGATGCCGTCGGCCGCGATCAGCTCTTCCCAGCTCGCGTACGCGCGCGGAATGCCGAACTCGGCCGCCGCGCGTCGGCTCGACTCGAGCGAGCGGTTCGCGACGGCGACGATATCGACGCCCGGCATCCGCCTCAGGCCCGGGATGTGTCTCGAGCCGACGATGCCTCCGGCGCCGACGATGCCGACGCGAATGCGCTCAGGAGGGAGCGGGCGCTCTTGCGCCGAAAGCGCCCGCGGCGCGAGCGCTGCCAGTGCTGCCGACGCGAGCAAGTCGCGGCGGTTGATTTGGATGCCCTCGGAATCGCCGGTCTCGTCGTTCATGCCATGCCCCCGTCGTTGCTGCGTCACAGGGAACCTATCACCACGCTCTACGCCGGCGCATGACGCCTCGGGCCGTAACCGAGCAAGATGGGCGGGCAGCACGCTCACGGATCGTTTCCGTGGGGCATCGTGCGCTTCACGCCGCTGCGCCGCCGCCCACAGCCGCTTCGCTCAGGGTCTCCCGGGTTGCTGCGAGCAGGTGTCTTGCACGATCTCGACGTCTGGCGTGTACAGCCAGGTCTTAGTGATCACCAACGGTGCCGTGAACGTCACGGGATCGGTCAGCGTGAGCTCGAGCTCGAGGCGGCGCGGATTCTCGTGGACGGTATAGCGCTCCATGGCCGTCAGCTCGCCGCTGTGGCCGGCCTGCGTCGCGTCGGAGATCAAGTCCGGCGTCACGCCCTTCGTCTCCACGATCAGCGCGCCGTTTTCGACGCGCCCCACGGAAAAGCCGAGCAACGTCGGCGTCTTGTGCGTCGGATACGCGCGCCCGTCGAGATAGATGTTGCGCAGCAGCGACCACTCCTCGTAGCGCACGACGAGGTGATCCCCGTCGCGCCGGATTTGCATCGGCAACGGGTTCGTTACCTCGCGGACGAAGCCATACGGCTGACAATTGATGAATTTCGGATCGTTCTCGGGGGTGTTGGCCGCCCGGACCTGCTTGCCGATGGGCGTCAACATCGCGTCGAGTGCTGCGAGCGAGGCCGCGGTCGCCTGTGTCGACAACGCCATCGCCGGAATTTCATCGTTGGCCGGGTCCGCGAGCAGCGCGCTCAGGCGATCGTAGAACTCTCGCGGACAGCCGACGAAGCATTGAACGTCGGCGAACGTCCAGTATGCGTGGCTTTGCGTCGTGAAGACGCCGCTCCAGGTGCCGAGAAACGGCGCTACGGGATCGCCCGATTGCGCCGAAGCGCCGAGGGGCAGCGCCAGCAATGCGCCGATCAGGAGCTTCGGCGCCGTAGAGCGCGTATTGGCGATCCGCGCGTGACTCATCACCGCGGTCATTGCGGTCGCCGCCGGCGATCGTTGAACTGACCGTAATCGATGTCCTCGGCGAAGCGCTCCGTTCCGTCGGGCAGCGTCAAGTGCGTCATGTGAATCAGCTTCTGCGCAGGATCGCGCGGCGGATGGCCGCGAACCGTGATCTTGTCGCCGGGACCGAGTTCCATGCCCGTCCAACCGACGCGTATCAGCTGCGTCCGCGAGCCGCCTTCGGCAAGCCACTTCTCGGTCGTGCCTTGGTTGTCGACGTCGAAGTAGATGCGCATGTGCGGATTGCCGAGCTGGAACTCCGTGACGGTGCCCGTGACCGTGATCTCCTGGGTCAAGTCGTAGAGCATCGCCGGCGAGTGATGGGCCGCCACGGGCGCGTGCGGCGCGAGCATGAGTGTCGACAGCAAGATCCAATCTCTCGTGCGCATGAATCGTTCTCCGGCGGTCGGCGGCTACCTCTACCATGCCGCGGCTCGGCGGTCTACGGGAGCGAGAGCACCCGGCAACGAGGCGGCTCGGGCGAGCTGACGGTGCCGGCGCCGGCTCAGCGCGGCAGCTCGAGCCGTGCAAGAAACTCGTCGCGAAGGCTCGCGATCGGCGCTTCCGCCATGCGGTCCACGAAGTATTCCCGGGCGCCGGCTCCTTGCGCCGAGCTTCCCCGAGCTCGACCGAAAGCCCGTGCGGGAGCGTGCTTGGACGCGACTGCTGCGATGCGCAGTGGGGAGGAACGGGGTTTTTGGACGCGCGCTCGAACGCGCGCGAGGTCTTCAGCGGCGGCGGAGAATCAGATCTCGTAGTCCTCGAAATCCTCGAGATCGCGCTTCGCGCGTTTTTGCTCCATGAGCTCTTCGAGCCGGCGCTTCGCCGCTTGCTCACGACCGGGACGAGCGACGCTGTCCACCTCGAGCTCGTGGATGAGCTCTTCGACGTTGATCTCTACCGAAGGGTCGCCGACGTTGTCCGTTTCAGCTACAGCCTCGGCGTCGTCGTCCTCGGCGTCCTCGTCTTCCTCGTCATCGATGTCTTCTTCTTCTTTTTGTTTTTCCGACTCCCTTAATTTCATTCTCCCTCCGCACCGAGTCGGGTGAACCCTTGGGTCGCAGTCGGCGCTTTTATAAACCTGCCCCCAATGCTTGGCAATACCCCCGAAAAGGCTTTTGTGATCGGCCGCACACCGCCCGCGGAACGCGCGCACGGCCTCAACGAACGAGCTGATTGATCTGGAATATCGGCAGCAGGATCGCCATGACGATGGCGAGGACGACGAGGCCCATGAACACGATCAAGAGAGGCTCGAGCACGCTCAGCATCGTGGCGAGCAAGCTGTCCATTTCGTTTTCTTGATGGCTCGCCGCGCGCCCGAGCATGTTGTCGAGCTCGCCGCTCGCTTCGCCGCTCGAGATCAGATGGATCACCATCGGCGGAAACAGCTTCGACTGCGCGAGCGAGCGCCCGATCGCTCCGCCTTCGCGCACGCGTACGGCCGCGTCCTCGACGGCCGCGCGCATCGGCAGATTGGCGATGACGGAGGCGCTGATCCTCAAAGCCTCGAGCGCCGGGACGCCGCTCGCCGTGAGGATGGAGAGCGTGCGCGTGAAGCGTGCCGTGTTGAGCCCGCGCGTGACGCGGCCGAAAATCGGCGCCCGTAAGAGCCACGCGTGGACGCGCCTCTTGATTTGCTCTTGCTTCAAAGCCCGCGTCACGAGGACGATGGCCGCGATGATGCCTGCGAGCAACAGGAACCACCAGTTCTGGACGAACTCGGAGATTGCGATGAGGCCGCGCGTCATGATGGGCAGCTCTTGGCCGGTGGTCTCGAATACGCCGACGACCTTCGGTACGACGGCGACGAGCATCACGACGATGATGATCAGCGCGATCGACGTCAGCAGGATCGGATAGACCATTGCCTGCACGACCTTCTGGCGCAGGCCATGGCGCGATTCGGTGTAGTCCGCGAGCCGCTCGAGCACGGAATCGAGCTGCCCGGCCTGCTCGCCGGCCATCACCGTCGCGCGATAGACGGTCGGGAAGGCGTGCGGAAACTCGTCGAGGCCGGCGGCCAGCGTGTGGCCTTCGAGCACCTTCGCGCGCACGCCCAAGATGATGCTTTTCAGGCGCGGCTTCTCCGTGTGCTCGCTGACGGCCAGCAGGGCCTCGTCGAGCGGCAGGCCGGCCTTCACGAGGGTCGCGAGCTGGCGCGTCAAAAGCGCGAGGTCGAGCCCCGAGATTCCTTTGAACAACGAGAACGTGCGCTTGGTCTTGCGCTCGCGCTCCTCGATCTCGGCCACCTCCACGGGCAGGAGCTGCCGCTCGCGCAACAGCTGGCGCACGTGGCGCGGCGTGTCGCCCTCGAGAACTCCGCGGTGTTCTTTGCCGCCCGGGTCTACGGCGACGTACTGATACGCCCCCATCAGTCGCTCCGCGTGACTCGGAGCACTTCCTCGAGCGTCGTGACGCCGGCCAGAATCTTCTGCACGCCGTCCTCGCGAATGCTGGGCGTGAGCGTGCGCGCGTAGCGCTCGAGCTCGTGCTCGCCGGCGCCGTCGTGGATCATCGTGCGCATCGTATTGTCGACCTTGACGAGCTCGTAGATGCCGGTCCGGCCTTGGTAGCCCTGCTCGGCGGCCGGCGGCCGGTACAGAGTGGGCGGGTTGGCCGGGTCGACGCCGAGCAGCCGGCACTCGTACTCGCTTGCGCGGTACGGCACGCGCACGGCGGGGTCGAGCACGCGGACCAGGCGCTGCGCGAGCACGCCGATCAAGCTGGACGAGAGCAAGAACGGCTCGACGCCCATGTCGCGGAGCCGCGTCACGGCACCGACGGCCGTATTCGTGTGCAGCGTCGACATCACGAGATGGCCCGTCAAGCTCGCTTGCACGGCGATCTCGGCCGTTTCGAGGTCGCGGATCTCGCCGACCATGACGACGTCGGGATCCTGGCGCAGGATTGCGCGCAGCCCGCGCGCGAACGTCATCTCGACCTTCGTGTTCACCTGCGTCTGGCCGATGCCGTCGATGTGGTACTCGATCGGGTCTTCGACGGTGAGGATGTTGCGGGTGAGATCGTTGATGCGCTCGAGCGCGGCATAAAGCGTCGTCGTCTTGCCGGAGCCCGTCGGCCCCGTGACGAGCAGGATGCCGTGCGGCCGATGCACGAGCTCGTCCATCGCTGCTTGGTCTGCGTCGGACATGCCGAGGTTAGAGAGCGTGAGGCGGCCGGCCTGCTTATCGAGCAGACGCAGCACGACGCGCTCGCCGTGGCCCGACGGGATCGTCGAGACGCGGACGTCGACGGCGCGCCCTGCGATTCGGAGCGAGATGCGGCCGTCCTGCGGTAGGCGCTTCTCGGCGATGTCGAGCTTCGACATGACCTTGACGCGCGACACGACGAGCGGCGCCACGGCGCGCTTGCTCTGTAGCACCTCGCGCAGCACGCCATCGATGCGGAAGCGCACGGTCATGCGGTTCTCGTACGGCTCGATGTGGATGTCGGACGCGTTGTCCTTGACGGCCTGCGTCAGCAGCGCATTGATCAAGCGGATGATCGGCGCCTCGTCGTCGCTGTCGATCAAGTCCGACGGCTCCGGCAGCTGCTGCGCGACGGCGAGCAGGTCCGTGTCGTCGTGCAGCCCCTCGACCATCGTCATCGCGGCGCCGCTCTCGTAAGCCGCCTGGAGCTTCGCGTCGAACGTTTCGGGATCCACCTCGGCGAAACGCACGGGCATGCCGGCGAAGCGCCGCACCTCGGCCAGACTCAACGCCGACGCCCCCGTGCGATAGATCGCTTGCGCCGCGCCGTCGCCGAAACTTTGGATCAGCACGCCATGACGCTTCGCGAACGCGAACGGCAGGTTCCGCCGCGCCGGCGCCGCGCTCGCCGCATCGGCGCGCGCGGCAACCGCACCTCGCGCCGCTCCGCCCCGGGCGTCGGCGCTATCGGGATTCGCTGCCATCGGCCGGGGGCACCTCGATCGGCGGAATCTCTTCCTGCTGCTCCGGCAGCGGTGGGAGCTCGGGCCGGTCTTGGTCGCGCATGAGCCTCACCGGATCCTGTGCCATGCGCCGCTGCATGTCCTGGATTTGCCGATACTTGGTGCTCGTCTGGAAGCGCGCGTCCTCGGCGTCTCGCAGGATCGTCGGGCGGATGAATACCATGAGGTTCGTCTTGCTGCGGTCCGTGCGACGCGAGCGGAACAGCCAGCCGAGGCCCGGGATGCGGCCCAAGCCGGGCACGCGCCGGTCCGACTCGCGGAGCTGATCGTCGATGAGGCCGCCGAGCACGAGGACGTCGCCGTCGTTGACGAACACCGATGTCGTGATCGTGCGGGTATTCGTCACGAGGTCCGCGGCGCCTTCGACGGCCGTGCTCAACGCCGACGTCTCCTGCTCGATCTCGAGCTTGACGCCGTTGCCGCTGCCCTCGATCTGCGGCGTGATCTTGAGGCTCGTGCCGACTTCCTCGCGCTGGATCGTCTGAAACGGATTCACCGAGCCCTGGTTCGCGCCCGTGTTCGTAAACTGGCCCGTGAGGAACGGCACCTCTTGGCCGACGCGGATTTCGGCTTCCTCGTTGTCGAGGGTCACGATCTGCGGCGTCGAGATGATGTTCGTGTCGCCGTCGCCGCGCAGCGCCGTCAGGAGCGCCGCCCAACCGCCTCCGGAGGCCGAGAGCCGGCCGACGCCGACGGAGATGCCCTCCGCGAGCCGCGAAAGGTCCGGAGTATTGCCGGCACCTTGCGCGGCGAGCCCGACGATCCCGCCGCCGCCGGCGTTCGAGAAGTTCGTGAAGCTCAAGACGTCGTCTTCGTTGGCCCGCAGCCAGGTGACCCCGAGCTGCGCCGCCTTTTCCTCTCTCAGCTCGACGATGATCGCGTCGACCTGTACTTGCAGCCGCGGGATGTCGATCTGGTTGATGATCGAGAGCATGTCCTGACGAATGCGCTCCGGCGCGTTGATGACGAGCGCGTTCGTGCCGGCGTCCGCCCAGATCGTGACGGGGCCGGTCTGTGCCGGGCTGCCGCCTTCGGGCGTCGGCGCCGCGCCGCGGCTGCCCTCGCCGAATTGCGCCTGGAGCTTCTCAGCGAGATCTTCGGCATCGGCGTAGTTCAAGTACTTGACCAGAGTGTCGCCGCCTTGCGCCGTCGGGGTATCGAGGTGCGCGATCAGCGCGCGCATCTGGAGCTTGATCGCGCCCGCGCCCGCGAGCAGCACGCTGTTCGTGCGCGGATCGCTGATCACTTGAATCGGCGGAGAGCCGCCCGCGGCCTGTGCCGCGGTGTTGAGCTGGCCGAGAATCCGCACGACTTCGTCGGCCGCCGCATTCTCGAGCGGGATGACCTCCACGTCCTGTGTGCCGGCCTGGTCGAGGCGCCGCAAGAGCTCGGTGATGCGGCGCATGTTGTTCGGCCGGTCCGAGATGATCACGGCGTTCGACACGTTGTGGGCCGCGAGGTGCGCGGATTGAGGCAGCAGCGGGCGCAGGATCGGCACGAGCTGTTGCGCGCCGATGTTGTCGAGAATGATGGCCTGCGTCACGTAGTCTTCGCCGGCCCCGAAGCGCGCCTGCGCGTCGGGCACGATCATGATGTTCGGGCCGGACTCGAGCGCGATGAATCCGTGCACCTCGAGCATGGCGAGGAATGTTTGATAGAACGCGTCGGCCGACATCGGCGCGTTCGACAGTACCGTCACCTGCGCGCGCACGCGCGGGTCGAGGATGATCGGCCGGCCGATGACGGCCTGCACCTGCTCGACGACCATGCGGATATCCGCTTCGCGGTAGTTCGCCGTGTAGAGCGTCTCCTGTTGGGCGCGTAGCTCGCCGGCGGCGAGCAGGGCGGAGAGGGCGGCGCCGAACGCGGCGAGGCGCCAAGACGCGGGCACGGCTGCGGCCCAGACGCCGGGGCGGCCCTGCGGGCGCGCCGTGGGGGGATTCACTCGCGGTTCTCCTGGAGGCTCTGAATCTGAGAGGTGTCGATCACGATGACTTGCGGGACGCCGTCGCGCAACACCGTCACGTTCGCTTGCGTC
>JBBIJV010000024.1:0-24453 GCA_037445815.1 Rhodospirillaceae bacterium | reverse complement strand
CGCGCAGCCCGCCGCGGCGGAGCTGGCCGTCCAGGCGACCGCCGGCGCACGTCCCGCGTCGGACTTCATGGTCGACATCTTCAAGTCGCTCGGCATGGAGTACATGTTCTCGATGTGCGCATCGAGCTTCATGGGTATCCACGAGTCGGTCTTGAATTACGCCGGCAACCGAAATCCTCAATCGATCACCTGCACGCACGAAGAGATTTCGGTCGCGATGGCGAACGGCTACGCCAAGATCGCGGGCAAGCCCGTGCTCGTCTGCGCGCACGCCACCGTCGGCGCGCAGCACGCCGCGATGGCGCTCTACGACGCGTGGTGCGACCGCGTGCCGATCTACCTCGTGCTCGGCAACACGAACGACGCGGCCGACCGCCAGGGCGAAGTGTTCTGGCTGCACAGCGCACAGGATCCCGCCGCCTTGGTGCGCGACTTCACGAAGTGGGACGACAACCCGGCGTCGCTGACGCATTTCGCCGAATCGGCCGTGCGCGCCTACAAGATCGCGATGACGCCGCCGATGGGCCCCGTCGCCATCGTCGTCGACGAGAAGATGCAGGAAGAGCACGCGCCGGCCGGCGCGCGCGTCCCAGCGCTCAGCCTGCCGACGCCGCCGGCCGCGGACTCGGGCGCGATCGCAGAAGTCGCGAAGCTGCTCGTCGCGGCCGAGAATCCCGTCATCGTCACGAGCCGCGCCGCGCGCACGCCCGCGGGCCTCACGCTCATGGTCGAGCTCGCCGAGACGCTCAAAGCCGGTGTCGTCGACTCCCGGCGGCGGCTCAACTTCCCGACTCGGCATCCGCTTTGCGGCGGCTCCGTGGCAGAGGCCGACGTCGTGCTCGCGCTCGAACCCGGCGATCTCTCGAACGTCGTTCGGCAAGCGCATGCCCGCAACGCGAAAGTCGTGAGCATCACGGCGACGCATCTCTTTCAGCGCAGCAACTACCAGGACTTTCAGCGCTACGCCGAGGTCGACCTGTCGATCGCGGCGGACGCCGAGGCGTCGTTGCCGGCGCTGATCGAGGAGATTCGCCGGCTGACGACCGCTTCGCGCCGCGAAGCGTTCCGCCAACGCGGCGAGCGCATCGCCGAAGCGAACGCGCGAGCCTTCGAGCAAGCGCGCGTCGACGCGTCGCACGGCTGGGATGCGAGCCCCGTCAGCACGGCGCGCTTGTCGATGGAGCTCTGGGCGCAGCTCAAGAACGAGGACTGGTCGTACGTGACGGGCTGGGTGAACTGGCCGCTCCGGCTCTGGGATTTCACCGAGCACCATCAGTACATCGGCCGTGCCGGCGCCGAGGGCGTCGGCTACTACGCACCGGCTTCCGTCGGCGCCGCGCTCGCGAACTCAAAGCACGGCCGCATCAGCGTGTCGATCCAACCCGACGGCGACTTGATGGTGGCGCCGGGCGCACTGTGGACGGCGGCGAAGTATCAGGTCCCGATTCTGATCGTGATGCAGAACAACCGCGCCTATCACCAGGAAGTGATGTGGTTTCAGCGCGCGGCGTTGAAGCGCAACCGCAGTATCGAGCTCGCGCAGGAAGGCTTTGGCCTCGGCAACCCGGACATCGACTTCGCGAAGCTGGCCGAGAGCCTGGGTGTAGGCGCGTCGGGGCCGATCTCGGACCCGAAGGACCTCGCCGCCGCGATCCGCCGCGGCATCGGCGTCGTGAAACGCGGCGAGCCGTACCTGATCGACGTCGTGACGCAGCCGCGTTAGGCACCGAGCGTGAAGCCGCTGCTGGCCGCCTCGATCGTCCTCTGCGTCGCGGCAATCGCGGCGGCGCAATCCGCGCGCACGGAACGCGCGGCGGTCGAGAACGGCGAGCGCGTGTATCTACGCTTGGGCTGCCAAGCCTGCCACGGCACGGTCGGTCACGGCGGCGCCGCGGGGCGGCTCGCGCCGAACACGCTGCCGCTCCCGGCGTTCACGGCTTGGGTGCGCAACGGCTCGCCGGGCTGGACGTTTGCGAGCGGCATGCCGGCGTTTCCGCCGAGCGTCGTCGGCGACGCCGAGCTCGCCGACGTCCGCGCCTACCTCGCGAGCCTGCCGGCGCCGCCGCCGCTCGAGGAGATCCCGCTGCTCGCGCCGTAGCGCGGGTCGGAGTTCGTAACGTCGGTTTCGGTTCGTGCGCCTCAGCGCGGGGCGGGCAGCCGAGCGAGCTTCGCGAGATCGACGATCGTGGCGGCGAGCTCGCCGGGATCGACGGGCTTTGCCACGTGGGCCTGATAGCCGGCGCGAAACGCGTTGAGCCGGTCCTCGGCACGCGCGTACGCCGTGAGCGCGATCGCGGGAATCCCGCCCGACGCGTTAGCGTCCATGCGCCTGACTTCGCGAAGCAGCTCGTAGCCGTCGACGTCGGGCAGACCGATGTCGCTGATGAGAACGTTGACGTGCGCCGTCGGGAGCAGATTCAGCGCTTGTGCAGCCGACGTTGCCGCGACGACCTCCGCGCCGCGCGAGACGAGGAAGCGCCGCAGAAAATCCAGCGTGTCCTTCTCGTCTTCCACAACGAGGATTCGCATCCCTTGCAGCGCCTCGCGATCGCTGCCGGAGGAAACCAGCTTTGCTGGCGCCGGCTCCTCGGCATCCGGTTCCGGCATCGCCGCCCCTGCGCCCGTCGGCAACAGCACCGTGAACCGAGCGCCCTTGCCTTCGCCTTCGCTTTCCGCGTGAATCCTTCCGCCGTGCAAATCGATTAGGTGCTTCACGATGGCTAGCCCGAGGCCGAGCCCGCCGAACCGCCGCGTGATCGACGCGTTCCCCTGCTCGAAGCGCTCGAAGATGTGCGGTAGCACTTCGCGGCGAATGCCCACGCCCGTGTCGGTTACGGTGAGCTCCACGTCGAACTCGCGTTGCCGCAACTCTACGACGATCGTGCCGCTCTCCGGCGTGAATTTCACGGCGTTCCACAGCAGATTCCAGACGATCTGCTGGATCCGGGCGGGGTCGCCCGCGATCGGGCTCGTCGGCTTCAGATGCCGATGAATCGGGATGCGCTTCGCGTCGGCCGATTGCTGCACCGTCTCGATCGCGCTTTCCACGAGCGGCTTCATGTCGACCTTCTCCACCGTCAGGCGCAGCTTGCCGGACACGATGCGGCTCATGTCCAGCAAATCCGAGATCAGTTGCGCTTGTACGCGCGTGTTGCGCACGATCACGTCGACGCCACGCGAAATGATGTCTTTGTCGTCGCGGCTCTGCGACATCAGGTGCGTCCAGCCGAGGATCGCATTCAGCGGCGTGCGCAGCTCGTGCGACAGCATCGCAACGAACTCGTCCTTCACGCGGCTTGCGCGCTCCGCCTCCGATCGAGCTGCGCGCTCGGATTGAAGCAGGCGCTCGCGCTCAGCGGCTGCGCTTTGCTTCTCGACTTCCGCACGCTTCCGATCCGCGATGTCGCGAAACACGAGCACGACGCCGACGATTCGCCCGCTGCGGTTTCTGAGTGGGGCGCCACTGTCGTCGATCGGCCGCTCCGTACCGTCTTTCGCGATGAGCACCGTATGGTTGGCGAGTCCGACAACGACACCTTCCGTGAGCACGCGATACACCGGGCTGTCCACGCGCTGCCGCGTGCGCTCGTTGACGATGCGGAAAACCTCGGCGCACGCGCGACCGCGCGCGTCATCGAGACGCCAAGCCGTGAGATGCTCGGCGACGGGGTTCATGAACGTGATACGCCCCTGCATGTCCGTGGCGATGACGGCGTCTCCGATGCTCTCGAGCGTCGTCTCTAGCCACTCGCGCTGCTCGGCAAGCGCCTCCTCGGCGCGCCGTTGTTCGGTAACGTCGCGGAACACGAGGACGGCGCCGATGACGGCGCCGGAGCCGTCCCGTATCGGGGCTGCGCTGTCGGAGATCGGCCGCTCGGATCCGTCGCGGTGAATGAGCGCCGTGTGATTCGCGAGTCCCACGACGGCGCCCGAGCGCATGACGATACTCGCCGGATTCTGGACCGGCTCGCGGGTACGCTCGTTGACGATCCTGAAGACCTCGTCGAGCTTGTGCCCGACGGCTTCGCCGGCGGGCCAACCCGTCAACGCCTCGGCGCAGGCGTTCAAGAACACGACGCGGCCGTCGACGTCCGACGCGATGACGGCATCCCCGATGCTTGCGAGCGTCACTCGAAACCACTCTTGCTGCGCCGCAAACTCGCGCGCAAGGCGCTTCTGTTGGGTGACGTCACGGGCGATTTTCGCCACACCGATGACCTTGCCCTGCTCGTCCTCGATCGGCGAGACAGACAGCGAGATGTCGAGCCGCCGTCCGTCTTTCGCGACTCTCACGGTCTCGAATGGTCGATCCGTTCGCCGCGACGGACCTTGCCGAGGATCATGTCCTCTTCGGCGTGACGCTCCGGCGGGATCAGCGTGAGCACCGAACGCCCGACCAGCTCCGATTCGCGGTAGCCGAAGAGCTGCTCGCAGGCGCTGTTGCAGGACTGAATGATCCCGTTCAGGTCCTTCGTAATGATGGCGTCGGTGGACGAGGCGACGATGGCGGCCAGCCGAGCTTGCGCCGCGCGCGCGCTTCTGCTCGGTGATGTCCCGCGCAATTGATGACGCGCCGCTGACCCGGCCGTGCGCATCGCGAACCGGCGAAATGGTGAGTGAAATGTCGATGCGGCGGTTGTCCTTCCTGATCCGCACTGTCTCGAAGTGATCCACCCGCTCGCCGCGGCGGATGCACGCGAGAATCTCGTCCTCCTCGGCCTGACGCTCCGCCGGGATCAAGATGCGGACCGACTTGCCGATCAGCTCCGCAGGCTTGTAGCCGAAGACACGTTCGGTGGCGGGGTTCGCCGACTGAATGACGCCGTCCGTGTCCTTGGACAGGATCGCGTCGTGCGAGGATTCCACGATGGCCGCAAGGTAAGCCGGCGACGGCGGCTTGTCTTTTTCTCTCATCCCCCAGGGCTGGACCGGACATTCTCGAAGCGGGATGCAAAACGCATACCGCGGCTGTCATCCGTCAGCCTACCTAGCTCAACCTGCCGGCGCCAGGCGATCGCAAGTCGACCACCCGGCCCGCCTGCCCCCAATGTTTGTGACGTCTTTTGGCGAATTGGTTTGAAGGAGTCGTGGTCCCGCACATACGCCTCCTCCGACGATCGTCGGGCTGCTGCGCGACCACTCGTCGGGACCGCCGCGCCGCTCGTCGGGCCGCCGGCTGTCCGCAGGGGCTGAGTGTGACTGCGTTCACAACGGCCCCGATCCGGCCGGGCTAGGCTCCGCGTCACTCGAAGTCCCGGCCGACGCGGTGCATCACCTTCGGCCGTCGACGCGACACGATGCGCAGGGAGGCTTTAGCGATGACGTTTGTCGATGGCACGGTTGCCGGTCGCCGAGCCGCCCCCGTGCGGCGCGCACTCGGATTCACCCTGCTCGAGCTCATGGTGACGGTCACCGTGGCCGGCGTCATATTCGCCTTCGGCGTGCCGAGCTTCGTCGACTTGGTCCGCAACAACCGCGCCGCCACGAACGTCAACGAGCTCTTGACGGCGTTCTCCATCGCGCGCAGCGAAGCGATCAGACGCGGCTCGAACATTACCGTTTGTCGCAGCTCGAACGGCACTGCGTGCACGGCAGGTAGCTGGGCCAGCGGCTGGATCGTCATTCGCGACGACGCCGCGACGGAGACGGCTGCTCCGGTGCTGGGCGAGGTGTTGCGCACCTGGCCAGGCATGCCGGGCAACGCGGCCGTGACGACCTTTGCCAACGCAGCGGCCAGCGACGTCGGCTGGGTGCGCTTCACCCCGCGCGGCGGGATGAGGGCCGCCGGGGCGATGCCCATCCGCTACGACATCGAGCTGGAAGGCTGCTCCGGGCAGCAAATGCGGCGCGTCATCTTGAACACCGTCGGCCACGCCACCGTGACGAGAGAGGCGTGCTGATCATGAACGCGAAACGATTCGCCACGGATTGCTCGGGCGCGTTGTCGGCTGAGCGGCTCGCCTCGGCCGGCTTCACGTTGATCGAGGTGCTCGTCGCGCTCGTCGTCATGTCGGTCGGCTTGCTGGGCCTGGCCCTGCTACAGCAAAACGCGGTGGCGTTCAACCGCGACGCGTATTTGGCGTCGCAGGCCACCGTGCTCGCCTACGACATCGCGGACCGCATTCGCGGCAACCGAAGAGCGGGTCGCGACGGCGATTATGACTCGGCTTTTGCCGGCACACCGCCGGCGTGCAACAGCGCCATTCCGGCCGGCACCGTCGTGGAGCAGGACATTGCCGCGTGGCGCCGCGCGCTGTCGTGTGCGCTGCCCGCCGGCAACGGCCAGATCGCCTACAACGACGTGACGGAGATCCTGACGATCACCGTGCGCTGGGATCCCGCGCGCACAGCCGACGCGACCGACGACGAAGTATTCGTGATGACCACCGGCCTATGAACACCCAAATCTTTCCGCTCCGCTCGCGCAAGGCGCAGCTCGGCGTCACCGTCATCGAGCTCATGGTCGCCTTGCTGCTCGGCTTGTTGCTGACCGGCGGCGCGATTCAGCTGTTCGTTTCGAACCGCGCCACCTATGGCTTCAACGAAGGCTTTGCGCGGCTCCAGGAGAGCGGCCGGTTCGCGCTCGATACCGTGAGCTACCACGCGCGGCTCGCGGGCTACTTCGGCTGCCTGCCGAACATTCAGGTGAACAACAACTTGAACGGACCGACGACGTTCCCGTTCGATTTCGCGCTCGGCCTGCGCGGCCACGAGGCCACCGGGACGAACCCGGCCCAAACCTACACGGCCCCAGCGGTCAATCCCCCTAACTCGAGCACGGCCGGCAATTGGACGCCCGCGTTGCCCGCCGCCCTGCTCGGCAGCGTCATCCCGAGCAGCGACGTGCTCGTGGTGTACCACGCAAGCCCGGCGTCGCATGCGCTGGTGAGCCCGTACAACGACTCGGCGCAGGTTTTCGTCGACGCCACATCGGCCGATTACGTCGCAGGCGAGCTCGGCATCGTGTCCGATTGCCAAAAGGCCTCGATCTTCCAGATCACGAGCGTGAGCGCGGGCGGCCCACCGATAAACCTAAGCCACTCCAGCGCCTCCTATACGCCAGGGAACGGTCAGCCGGTCTGGCCCGGCACGCAGCAATACGGACCCGGCGCCGAGCTGCTGCGCCCCGAGACGTGGGTCTTCTACGTCGGCGCACGCGGCGCCGGGGGACCGCCCGCCCTGTATCAGCGCCGCTTGCGGCTCGATCCAGCGACCAGCACCGTGGCGCTGATCGCAGAGGAGCTCGTCGAGGGCGTCGAAACGATGCAAGTGCGCTACGGCGTCGACGCCGCGGGGGACGGCACGATCGACTCGTACGCCACGGCGAACGCCGTCGACGCCGCGAACGATTGGGGGAGAGTCGCGGCCGTGCGCGTCTCGTTCCTCGTGCGCTCACCCGAGGAATACGGCACCGAGGTCGACAACGACACTTACGTCGTCGACGAGACCATTTTCAATCCCGTCGACGACCGGCGCATCCGCCAGGTCTTCACCACCACGATCGCCATTCGGAACCGGCTGCCATGAACCATGCCCATGCGTTGATTGCCGCCCAGCGCGGCGCCGCCTTGATCGTCGCGCTGGTGATGCTGCTCGCCATGACGCTGCTCGGCGTGACCGCCGTGCGCAATACCACCCTCCAGGAACGCATGGCAGGCAACCTGCGCGACAGCAACCTCTCGTTCCAGGCGGCCGAACGCGCGTTGCGCGCGGGCGAGGACTTCTTGGAGAGCCCCACGATTCCGCCGTTCACCGGCGCGAACGGGCTGCTCACGATGCAGGACGACGCCGGCCTCGGCTCGTTCTGGAGCTCTTATGACTGGAACGCCAACGGCAGAACGGCGCCGGACGTCGGCGAAGTCGCGAGCGCTCCGCTCTATGTGATCGAAGAGCTGCCCGCCTTGCCCGCCGCCGGGGGCAGCGAGCGCTTCGCTCCGTTGCCCGATGCGGGCCTCTTCCGCGTCACGGCGCGAGGCGTCGGCGGTACGGCCGACGCGGTCACGGTTCTTCAAACCACGTATCGCCGCTGACCTCAGCCGGCACGTTTCGCAACCGTATGGAACGCACACGCAATACTCAGGACGAGGACTTCGCGATGAAACACGGACGCAATGCCGCGCTCGCCGCCGGTGTCCTTTATGGTTTGACGATGGGGGTCGCAACCGCCGCCCCACTCAACATCGCGGACGTACCGCTCTTCCTGCCGGGAGCGGTTCCGCCGCTGAACATGCTCGTGATGGGGCGCGACCACCGCATGTACTACGAGGCGTACAACGACGCGTCGGACTTGGACGCCGACGGCGACATCGATACCGGCTACAAGCCCGACGAGATCGACTACTACGGCTACTTTGACTCCACGCGCTGCTACACGTACGGCAGCGGCCTGTTCACCGTGACGAGCACTGCGACGAACAAGAAATGCGCCGGCACCAACGAATGGAGCGGCGACTGGCTCAACTACATGACGATGAGCCGCATCGACGCTATGCGGAAGGTGCTTTACGGCGGCCTACGCTCGACGGACACGGCGACGGACACCGTGCTCCAGCGCGCGTTCATTCCGCAGGACGCCCATAGCTGGGGCAAGGAATACACGAGCATCGCGGTCGACGGCTACGACATTCGCGAGTACACGCCGCTCGACCTGCCCTCGGGTAGCGGTACGCCCCGTCATCTCTTCGCCAATACCACGCCGGCAACGGGCACCGTGCAAACGACGAACCCGAACCCCGCCATCAATGGCATCCCACTGCCGATGTTCAGGGTGTTACAGAATCAGTCGAACGTCCGGATATGGAACTGGGTCAGCAAAGAGCGTCCGGTCGCCGGTGGCTTGATCGTCACCGGCATTAATGCGTCCGGCGGCGAAGTGACGGCCGCCGTTACTCCGTCGGACTACGTCGTGCGTGTGCGCGTCTGCGCGCCGGGCACCTACGATACGGCCACGTCGAATTGCAGATCCTACGGCTCGGTGGCCAAGCCGACGGGCTTGCTCCAGGACTACGGCGAGAGCGAGACCATGCTATTCGGGCTTCTGACGGGCTCGTACGGCAAGCCTCACGACGGCGGCGTCTTGCGAAAGGCCGTCGCGTCGCTGAGGAACGAGATCAACCTGGCCACCGGGCAGATTCAGATCTTGAACCCACCCGGCATCATCAACACGATCGATCGCCTACGCATTACGGGCTTCTCGGGCTCACCCAACTACCAGTACGCCTGCGGCTGGATCGCGACGAGCTCGGACGCGGCGGGCAATTGCTCCATGTGGGGCAACCCGATCGCGGAGATGATGTACGAGTCCGTGCGCTACTTTGCGGGCAAGACAGCGTCGACGAACAGCTTTAGCAGCGGCGCCAATAACCTCGAGGAAACGGCCATCGGGCTCAGCCTGGCGACGTGGAATGCCTCGACGAACCCCTACAGCTCTGCGGCCTTGAGCTGCGCGAAGCCCTTCCAAACCGTCATCAGCGACACGAGCCCGTCCTATGACTCGGACAAAGTACCGGGCAATGCCTTCGGCGGGTTCAGCAGCGACGTGACGGGCATCAACGCATCCACGCTCGGGAACACCATCTGGGGCAACGAAATCGGCAGCTCGGGCTTGTACTTCATCGGGCAGTCCGGCTCGACTTACGACGGAGCGCCGACGGCGAAAACGGTCAACAGCTTCGGCAACATTCGCGGCCTGGCACCCGAGGCGCCGGCCAAGGAAGGCAGCTTCAACGCGGCCAGCGTCGCGTACTTCGGCTTGACGAACGACGTCAACCCCCAGGCAAACCCGCAGAACATCCAGACCTTCGCCGTCGCGCTCGCGTCGCCGCTACCGAAGATCGAGATCCCCGTCAGCGGCGATACGATTACGTTGGTTCCGTTCGCGAAATCCGTTGGAGGCGGAGGCTTCGGGATCAACTCGGCGCAAGGCCAGTACCAGCCGACGAACCAGATCGTCGATTTCTACGTCGAATCGCTAACGCCGACGTCAGGCCGCTTCCGCGTGAACTTCGAGGACGTCGAGCAGGGCGCTGACCACGACATGGATGCCATCGCGACGTATGAGTATAGCGTCAGCGGCGGCACCGTGAGCGTCAGGGTCACGTCCGACTACGCCGCCGGCAGCATCATTCAGCATATAGGCTACGTGGTCTCCGGCAGCACGGCCGACGGCACGTACTTGGTCGTGCGGGACCGTGACACGGCCGCGAGCTCCGACGTCAACTACTTCCTCGACTGGCCGAACGATGCCGCCGCGCTGCCGCTCGACAGCACACTGACGTTCGTCCCAGGGGGCGGCGGCGCAGCAATCCTCCTCAACGACCCGCTGTGGTACGCGGCAAAATGGGGCGGTTTCGTCGACTCGAACGACAACGATCTGCCCGACGTCCAGGCCGAATGGGATGCGGACAACGACGGCCAGCCGGACAACTACTTCCTCGTCACGAACGCGCTGACGCTCAAGGATCAGCTCAAAGAGGCCTTCGACCTGGTGTTGTCGAGAACGGCCTCGGCTTCCGCCGTCGCGACGAACACGACGCGGCTCGATACGAGCACGCTGATCTATCAGGCGCAGTTCCGCAGCGACGACTGGACGGGCAGGCTGCTCGCGTACCGCCTCCAGTCGAACGGTACGCTCGGCGCGCTGCAGTGGGACGCGGCGAATTTGATTCCGACTCCGGCGAACCGCAAGCTCTTCACCAACAACGCCACCGTGCCCGGTGCGGCAACGGGAACGGCCTTTCTCTGGGCCAACTTGAGCACCGCGCACCAGACGGCCCTCAACCAGCGTCCGGACGGCACCCCCGATACGCTCGGCGACGAGCGGGTGCTGTGGCTGCGCGGCGATCCGGCCCAGGAGCAAGACGGCGGCGGCGTGCTTCGCAACCGTTCGGTCGTGCTCGGCGACATCATCAACTCCGATCCGCAGTTCGTCGGCGCGCTGAACTTCGGCTACGACGCGCTGCCCACCGGCACGCCCGGCAAAACGACTTACACGACGTTCCGCCGCAGCAAGATCAACACCACCACGGGCGTGCCGCTCCAGCCTATGATCTACGTGGGCGCGAACGACGGCATGCTGCACGGCTTCGATGCGTCGACCGGCGTGGAGCACTTCGCGTACGTGCCGAGCACTCTGATTCCGGAGCTCAACAAGCTCGCCGACCCGGCCTACAAGCACCGCTATTTCGTCGACGGCCAGATCGGCATCGGCGATGCGTACATCAACCGCGGCGGCACGGACCAGTGGGCCACCGTGTTGCTCGGCAGTACGGGCGCCGGCGGCAAGACCGTGTTCGCGCTGGACGTGACGCGCCCGCACACCTTTGCCGCGACCGACGTCATGTGGGAGTTCACGGACGCGGACCTGGGCTACACGATCGGCCAGCCGGCCGTCGCGCGCATGCGCGACGGCACGTGGGTCGCCGTGTTCGGCAACGGCTACAACAGCACGAACCATCGGGCGGTCCTCTACATCGTTCGATTGGCCGACGGAGCGCTGCTCAAGAAGATCGACACGGGCGTCGGCAACTCGACGACGCCGAACGGGCTCGCGACGCCCTCGCTGCTCGCGGACAGCACGCGGACGATCCACTCGATCTACGCAGGCGACCTCGCCGGCAATCTCTGGAAGTTCGACGTGAGCGGCACCAACCCCGCGACTTGGGACGTTGCGTTCAAATCGGCGGGCGTGAACACGCCGTTGTTCAGGGCCACCGACGCAGCCGGCGTGGCGCAGCCGATCACGGCTCCCGTCGAGATCGGGCGGCATCCCGACGGCGGCATGATGATCTACTTCGGCACCGGCAAGTTCTTCGAGACGGGCGACAACCTCGTCAGCAGTCCGCAGGTGCAGACCTTCTACGGCGTTTGGGACAAGGCGACGCCGAGCGCGATCACGTATCCCTCGGCCAACCGCGCGGCCGTGCTCGCGCAGCAGAGCATCGTCTACGAAGGCCAGCCCACGGGCAGCGCCTTCAACATCCGCGTGACCACGAACAACACCGTGGACTACAACACGAAGCGCGGCTGGTACCTCGACCTGATACCTCCCTCCCCTGCCACGGCACAGGGCGAGCGCGTCGTGTCGCTGCCGATCCTGCGCAACAGCCGCGTGATCTTCCCGACGCTGATTCCGTCGCCGAATCCCTGCGAGTTCGGCGGCACGAGCTGGCTCATGGAGCTCGACGCCGTCAGCGGCAAGCGCCTCGAGCAGCCGCCGCTCGACATCACCGAAGACGGCGACATCGACAGCGACGATTTGGTGACCGTTTCCATCGGCGGCGTCACGGTAACGGTGCCGCCGAGCGCGATCGAGTCGCGCGAGGGCATCATCGACACGCCGGCCGTCGTCGAAACCGGTGATGGCGACGAGATCAAGATCGCGAGCGGCACGTCCGGAAACGTCGAAACCGTGGGCGAAGCCGGCTCGGGCGAGCGCTCGCGCGGCTCGTGGCGGCAACTACGCTAGCGGAGCAAATGAAGATGAGCAGACTGGCAGCATGGCAAGCCGCCGGGCGCGGCGCTCGGCACGGGATGCGCGGCATCACGCTGATCGAGCTGATGGTCGTGGTGGTGATCGTCGGGATCCTCGTGGCGATCGCCTATCCCGGCTATCAGGCGCAGATCCAGAAGACGCGCCGTGCGGAGGGCAAGGCGGCGCTGCTCGACACCGCGCAGCGGCTCGAGCGCTGCTTCACGCGCTACAACGCCTACAACCACGCGAGCTGCGACATCGCGACGACGGTAGGCGGTGCGGGCGTCCCCACGGAGCAAGGCTGGTACCTGATCACGGCCTCCGCGGCCACGACGGCCTCCACCTTCTCGCTCGTCGCAACCCCTCAGGGCGCACAAGTGGCGGACACGCTTTGCGGCAACCTGACCCTGGACAACCGAGGTACGCGCGGGAGATCGGGAACAGCGCCGCTCGATACCTGCTGGTAGCTTCGGGGCGCTGCGCCGTAACCTGCGCCGGCGCGGCTCAAGACGACGCGGCGCGCAGCGCCTCGAGCACGCGCTCCTTGCGAAACGGCGCGCGACGCAGCCGGACACCGGTTGCGTCGTAGACGGCGTTCGCCACGGCCGCAATGACGGGCTTGTGGCTCGTCTCGCCGGCTCCGTAGTGCGGCAAGTCCGGGCGATTCGGATTCGGGTCGCCGTTGACGAGCACGACGTCGATCGTCTCCGGCGTATCCGAATGCCGCAGGCTCGGGTGCGTCGCCCAATCGACGCTCGTGACCTTCTCGGCGTCGAACTGCACCTCTTCCCAGAGCGCGCGGCTCAAGCCGTGCAGCATTCCGCACTCGATCGTGTGATGGAGACCCATCGGGTTGATGGCGAGGCCGCAGTCGTGCGCGCAGACGAAGCGTTTCACCCAAATGCGGCCGGTCTCGCGATTCACCTCCACCTCGGCGATCACGGCGACGACGGTGTTGCTGCGGTACGTGTACGCGATGCCGCGGCCCGTGACGATCGGGCTCGAGCTACGCGGCTTCGGCGACGGCCGAGAATCCCAGCCGTACTTGTCGAGCGCGGCGCGCACGACGGCGAGCGAGCGAGCCTTGCGAAACACGTTGTCCTCGGCGCCGGCCTCGATCAAGTCGAGCCGGAACTGCGCGGGGTCCTTGCGCGCGGCCGCCGCGAGCTCGTCGATGAAGCCTTCGAACGCAAACGTCACCTGCGGGCCGTTCGGATCCCGCAGGTTGCCGGTTCGAAGCGGCGTCTCCCAGACCATCGGCAACGCTACGACGTGCGCCGCCAGCCGCTGATTCGGGATGCCATACTTGATCGAAGGCGTCTCGGCGCTGCCGGGCGCCGGCCGCTCGCGCCGCCGGCCCATGAGCTGAGCGATCAACACCGTGTCGGGCTCGTTGTAACCCACGTGGTTGAAGTCGATCGCGCGCGCGTCATACTCGAGCGCCGTCAAGTTGCCCTGCGCGTCGAGCCCGCCGCGCAGCTTGAACACGTACGGCGGCCCCTTCGTATCCCAGGCCGTTTCCTCGTTGCGCATCCATTGCACGCGGACCGGCCGCCCGAGCTCGTGCGCGAGGAACGCAGCCTCGAAGCCGACGTCGTCGGCGGCCGTGCGGCCGTAGACTTGGGGCCCGTCCATGTAGACCACGCGCACGCGATCGCGCGGTAGGTTCAAGAACTGCGCGACGCCGTTACGCAAGCCGTACGACTTCATGTCGTTCGAGTAGATCGTCATCTGCCCGTCGGACGGATCGGCCAGCGCGTGCGCCGGCCCGATCGCCGTGTGGCCCTGGAACGGCACCTCGTACTCGGCCTCGATGACGCGCGCCGCGCCCGCGAGCGCCGCGTCGGGGTTGCCGGTGACGCGCGGCTCGCTACTCGAGGTCGGCGTGGCGCTTCGGATGTAGTCGAACAGCTCCGTCGACGGCGGAAACGGCGCCTGCGCGGGCGGCGCCCACTCGGCTTTGAGCTGCCGCGCGGCGGCGATCGCCTGCTCTTCGCGCTCGCAGACGACGGCCACGTAGTTGCCGTTGCGCACGACGCGCACGAATCCCGGCAGGTTCGCGACGGACGACTCGTCGATGCTGCGCAGCGTCGCGCCCGCCACGGGCGGCCGCACGTTGCGCGCATGCAGCATGCCGGGCACCTTCACGTCCACGGCCCAGGTCAACGACCCGTCGACCTTGCCCGGGATGTCGTACCGCGGAATCGATTGCCCGACGACGCGCAAATCTTGGACGGGCTTCACGGCCGCCGCGCCCGTCGTCGCATCGACGTTGCGCCCCGTGAGCGCGACGTCGAAGCGCTTGCCGCCCACGAGCTCGGCGTACGTCACCGATTTCGACGGATCCGCCGCGACGAAAATCGTGCCGTCTTTCGCAACGAGCTGCGCCGCGGGCGTGCCGAGGCGCTCGGAGCCGAGCTCGAGCAGCACGCGGCGCGCTTCGGCCGCGACGCGGCGCATCGGCCAGCCGTCGCGCTCGATGGCGTCGGAGCCGCCCGAGCCGCCCTGGTCCGGCGTGACGTCCGTGCTGCCCATGACGACGCGCGCCTTGCCGTACGCGATGTCCAGCTCGTCGCACATCATTTGCCGGAACGCCGTGCCCGTGCCCTGGCCGCCGTCGGTCTTGCCGACGAAGAACGTAGCGGTGTTGTCCGGGTGAATCACGATCCAAGTGTCGAGCTGCCGGAAATCGGGATCCGGATACGGACCGGCACCGGCGGCTTGCGCGAGCGCGCGGCCGCCCGGAACGGCATCGAGGCTCAACGTCACGACGAGCGCCCCCGAGGAGCGAAGGAAGCTGCGGCGCGAGAGCGGCGCGTCGAGCCCGCGGAAGGCGTCCTCGATCGCTTTCGGAAATCGAAGCTTCGTGGTCATCCGGCGATCTCCTCGGCTGCGGTTGGCTGGGCCGCCGTGGCCGTGCCGCGCACGACGCGCTTGATCGCCGCCTGGATGCGGTAGTAGGTCATGCAGCGGCACAGCACGCCTTCCATGCCCTGCCGGATCTCGGCGTCCGTCGGATTCGGGTTGCGGTCGAGCAGCGCCTTCGCGGTCATGATCTGGCCGTTCTGGCAGTAGCCGCATTGCGGCACTTGCTCGTCGATCCACGCCTGCTGGAGCGGGTGCAGCGTGCCGTCCTTCGCGAGACCTTCGAGCGTCGTGATCTCGCCGGTCACGGCAGACGCCGGCATGATGCACGAGCGCGTGGCGACGCCGTCCACGATCACGGTGCACGCGCCGCACTGCGCGAGACCGCAGCCGAACCGGGGGCCGCGCAGGTTCAGGTCATTGCGCAGCACGTATAGAAGAGGAGTCGCGGGATCGACATCCACCTCGTGAGTCGCGCCGTTGACGCGCAGCGAAACCACAGCCATCGACAACCCTCCCGTCGAGCGGTTCCTCTTGAGAAGAGTGACCCTAGACGAACTCGGCGCGCGGATCAAAGGGGGCGCCGCCGGATCCTTGCGCCCAACGAGTCCGAAAATCGGCCGACACGGCTGCGCGCGGACCCGGTAGGATGCGCCGCAAGAACGGCGAACCGACCGGAGCGGCCGAAGCATTGAGCCAGGCGACCCCTCGCAAGACGTCGCGCCCCGATTCGATATTCCCTCCGCGCCCCCGGGGCATGAAAGGACGCAGCGCCGAGCTGGCGACGCTCGCGCGCACGATCGTGGCCGCGCACCCCACGCGCCTCGCGCTCGTCGGCCCCGGCGGCAGCGGCAAATCGATGCTGGCCGCAGCGCTCGGTCACCGCCTGCGCGCGACGTTCGGCGGCCGTATCGACTGGTTCCGCAGCGGCGCCTGGGGCTTCTACACGCTGAGCGAGATGCTGGCGCTGCGCTTCGGCACCGGGCGCGGCGAGGGCCGCGTCGAACGGCTCCGCGAGCTCCTGACGCGCGGGCCGCAGCGGCTCATCGTCCTCGACAACCACGAAGACGACGGCGCCGTCACGCGCTTGTTCGAGGCGCTCGCGGGTACGAACGCCACGTTCGTGATCACGGCGCGCCGCTGCCTACTGTCCGGCGTGCTGATCTTTCCCGTGGTTGCGCCGCTCGTCACGTCGCAGCGCAACCCGTTCCCGCGGGTGGCGTCGCTGACGCGCATCTTGCGTTGGAATCCGCTCGCGCTCGACATCGCCGACAGCATCGTGGCGTCGGGCGCCGCGAGCGCGAAGGAGCTCGGCGAGTTCCTGCACGACATGGGCGTGGCGCGCGTACGCGCGCTCGAGCACGAGGACGACTTGCCGGAGATCGCGCTGCTCGTCGAGTGGGCCTGGCGCCGCTTGAGCGGCGAGGCGCGGCGCGCCCTCGCCGTGCTTGCCCACATCGAAGGCGACCACGTGGACGCCGTGTCGCTCGCCAAGCTCGCGGGCGTGGCGCGGCTCGGCCCGGCGCTCGCGGAGCTCGAGCGGTGGCACTTGGTGCAGCAACCGCTTCGCGCCCGCTACGCGCTGCACGCCGTCGTGCGCTACGCCGTTGCGCGCCGCACGGAGCCCGAGGCCGACCGCGTCTTCGAGCATTACGTGGCCCTGCTCGAGCAGCACCCCGAGCGCCTCGAGCTCGAGCAATCGCACCTGTTCGCGGCCATGGAGCACGCGTACCGCAAGAGTGATATGAATGCCCTACTGCGCGTCAACGCGCTCGCGCGCCGGCTCGAGCCCGGCGAGGGCTGAAATGGATTCGAACCCCTACCGCCCTTCCGAATCGACCCCGAGCTCGGCCGACGCGGTGCCGGAAGCGGTGCCGCAGCAACCGGCCGGCGCTTCGCCGCGCTGGTTCGTTCGAACGCTCACCGTGCTCGGCGTCGGCGGAGGAGGCGCTTGCGCTCGTCATGGTCATCTGGCTCGCCACGAATACGCCGCTCAGCGCGGCGCACGCGTTCCTCCCAGCCGTGGCCGCAGCTTATGCGTTCGGAATCTACTGCGGCCTGGCGGCGCAGCGCCGGTCGCCGCGCTAAGAATGGCTCGCGGCCTCCGGCTCGACGCCGACGAGCGGATGCTGCGCGCGCCGATCACGAAGCCGCGCCCGTCTTCGGTCGTTCCGCGCCTGTTTGAGTCGGCCGAGAGGTAGTGCGGCAGAATCGTCACGTAACCCGCCGACCGATCGCGGGCCGTTTCGTTTTGCGCATTTACGCCGCTCGACACCGCAGCCGCGAGCACGATTGCAGCGAAGCGCACCGATGAGTTCCGTTCGTGTCCCTGTGCCATCTTGGTCCCTCTTCTTCCGTTGTTGCCGGCCAGAGACAAAAGGGAACCGGTCGAGCCGCATTCCCTTGCAGCCTCTTGGCACTCGGCGCGCAGGATACGCAGCAGTGCGCAGCAAGGACAAGGCTTGATTACGGAGCGCGAGTGTGGCGCGCACGCGCCGTCGTTCCGGGAAGCGCGCCGAGAACAGGCGATCGCGGTCTATTCCTCGGAGGAATCTGTCGCGATGCGATTGCGCTCGTACCGCGCCTCGAGCGGGAACGGCGGCAGCCAAGACTCGCGCCGCACGGTCCAGAGCTCGTAGGTCGGCCGCAGCCGATCGATCTCGTCCAGCGATCCGAGATGCACTTCGATCTCGTCGGCGCTGCGCGAGAAGACGGACGAGCCGCACCGAGGGCAGAAGAATCGCCCGGCGTAGTCGCCTGTTTCGCCGGCGATCGTGACGGCGCTCTCGGGGAACACCGCCGACGCGTGAAACAGCGCCCCGTGGTGCTTGCGACAGTCGAGGCAGTGGCAAATGCCGACGCGATCGGGCCGCCCCGACGCCGCGATTCGAACGTTGCCGCAGAGGCAACCGCCTGTGACGCGCTCCATGCCGTGCCCCGTGCTCGGTTTTCGCACCATGCTAGAGCAAATCGCGTCGAAGCGCGGTGCCCCGGGCGCGGCGAGTTGCTATGCTTTCGGCATGGAACGGCGACGGACGCGGCGTGGTTTCGTTTGTGCGCGGGCCCTGCCGGCGCCCCTGGCCGGCGCGCTCGTCGCAGCGATTGCCGCGTGCGAGCCCAGCCGGCCGCCGCTCGAATGGAACGACGCCGTCGTCGCGGAGATCGAAGCGTGGCGCGCCGAGCACGAGGAGAGCTACCGGCGCAATTGGGTCACGATCGAAGGCCTGCACTTCCTCGAAGCCGGCGCGCAACGCGCCGGCAGCGCGGCCGACAACGACGTGGTGTTGGTCGCGCCGCTGCCCGAGCATCTCGGCACCTTCACGGTCGCATCGAACGAGGTCACGTTCGAGCCCGAGCCCGGCGTGTCCGTCACCATCAACGGCGAGCCGGCGGCAGCGCCGACGGTGCTGCGCGACGACGGCACCGAGGAGCCCGACGTCATCGAGGCCAACGGCGCGAGCGTCGTCGTGCATCGTAGCGGCGAGCGCATCTCGCTGCGCGTTCGGGATCCGAACGGCGAGCGCGCGCGCACGTTTCAGGGGTTCACGTGGTTTCCGATCGATCGCGGCTATCGAGTGCTCGGCCGCTTCATTCCAGACGAGGCGCCGCGCAGTTTGCCCGTCGTCAATACCTTTGGCGACGTGGACAGCTACGAGACCGAAGGCGTGGTCGAGCTCACGCTGAAAGGCGAGACGCTGCGCCTGCGCCCGTTCACGACCGAGCCGGGACGCTTCTTTTTCGTGTTCAACGACGCGTCGAGCGGCGAAGAGACCTACGAGGCCGCTCGCTTCCTGTACTCGGACTTGCGCAAGGACGGCACGACGATTCTCGATTTCAACGTGGCATACAACCCGCCCTGTGCGTTCAATCCGTTCACGACGTGTCCGATCCCGCTGCCCGAGAACCGGCTGCCAATCAAGGTGCTCGCGGGCGAGAAGAAGTACCGCGGCAACCCGTAGCGTCGCATCGATACCTCGGCACACAAGACGAGGGCCGGGCGCCTCGTCGACGCCCGACGCTCAACGGCGGATCCTAGTGACGGATCTGATTGTCGATGTCGTCGAGCTCGTAGGCCTGACAGTGGCCGCGCTCGGCACCGATCAACGTGGCGTTGCCGAAACCTCCTCCTCCGCCACCGGCGTTGGGGTCGACGAAGGTCATCAGCATCGGCGTCTGCACCCACGGCTGGAGCAGCACATCCGGGTCCTCGACGGTTACCTCGTAGAGCATCTGATCGCCCTGCCGCGTGAAGCGCTCGTAGACCTTCATGTTCTCCGAGTGAAAGAAGCCGCCGCGCGCAAGCCACGTCTCAGGCGTGAATCCGACGGACTCGATCACGAGCGTGTCGCCTTCCCAGTGACCGACGGAATGGCCCGTGTACTTCGTCTGGATGATCTGCCGCTCGTCGAACGGACGGCCGTCGGTTGCGATGACGCGGAAGTCCGAGTAACCGCCGCCGCCGTCGCCGCCGCGGCCGTAGAGCAGCGTGATGTCCTTTTCCGTGTGGAAGATGCGACCGGGCGGACCCTGCCGCGGGATACCCATCGGCTGGCACGTCATGATCGGATCCTCGCGGTTCGTCCACATGTCCTTGAAGATGACCTCGTCCCAGTGCTCGGGCTTGTAGATCGGCCGATTCGGTCCAAAGCGCGAAGCGGCCTCGAACTCGAAGTCGAGCGTCTGGTTCCAGGCCGGGCTGCAGCCGTCGAGCTGCGTGGGCGCGCAGCGGCGATTGCCGTAACGCCAGATGAAGAATTTGTTGCCGCCCCTCCAGCTGCCGGTGAGGTCGGGCTTGCCGTCCGACAGACGCGGCGTCGGCGCCGTGGACGTGATCTTCGGCGCCTCCTGGTCCGTGCCGTACATCGGCAGGGGCTCGGTGGGGCCGACGCTCGGCGGCACGGGCACGACGACGTAAACGCTGCCCGTTTCCGTCACGACCGTCTTGATATCGCGCGTGACTTGGCCGTTGATGCGCTCGACCATCCTGCCGGCCATGTAGGCTTCGATCTTGTTCAGCGGATTGTTGTAGTCGTCATAGTCGCTGTACGTGAACTCGTACCGGTTGCGGCCGTGCGTGACGACGACGGATGACGCCATGAAGCGATCGTCGAGCCTGGCCACCGCCGTCGCGCCGTCGACGCCCGGAATCGGGAACGTGACGACCGGAGTGTCGCCGTCCCAGCTGACCGACGTTTCGCCGATCTTCGTCTTACCCTCCTCGAGCAACCCGCCGGGATTACGGAACACCTTCATCAAGGGGATGCCGGCCCCCGCCAATGCGGCCTTGGCGGCGCCCTGCGGGCTCGCGTAAAGGCGAATCAAGCGCTCGGCGACCTTGTCCGGCTTCGGCGTAGCCGTGCCTTCGCCCGGCACGAGCCCGGCGCCGGGCCGGTCTTCGTCCCAGGCGTACTTGCCGCTGACGACCTCGATGTTGGAATAGGTTTGGCCGTTCGGCAACGTGCATTCGATGTGCGTGCGGCTGCCGGAAAATTGGTACGCGTTGCTGATGCGGTAACCGGACTTGCCGAGCTCGCCGTACCGGAGCTCTTCGTATGGCTTGATCGTGCAGGGCTGGCCGTTGACCTGAATCGTGCCCTCGCCGCGATATTCGAGCGTGACGGCGAGCTCGTGCTCTTCGATGCCGCGCAGCATGCCCATGTGCCACGGCCAGTTGAACAGCACCGACTTCAAGTCTCTCGCGTCTTCCGCGGGCGTGTACGGCGGCGGGGCATTGCCGCCGAACTGCGCCTTCGCTACCACCGACAGAAGCGCCGCGAGCGCGGTTGCGAGCGCGATACTCGTTGGGATCGAGCCCCTGTTGAAAGCCATGAACGTTCCCCCTATTCCAAAAAACGCCGCTGCTATTTATTCGGGATTGAACTCGATCGTCTTCTCGTTCGGCAGCGTAATGCTTCGGATGAAGCCCAGCGGCTTGCCGTTGCGTGCGGGGTAATAGGCGATCGTCACGACGTCGCCTTCCACCACGGTGTTCGGACCGCCGCGGCCGAAGCCGAGACCCGCGAGCGTGTTCGCCGAGCCGGTGGTGAGAATCCACTCGACCTTGCTCCCGTCGGCTTGGTCCACGGCAACGTGCATCGCCCCGTGCGGGTTCGTGAACTCGACTTTCGTGACGGTGCCCGTCAGCTCACCCGATTTACGGATGTCGTAGACGCCCGAGAGAGAGTGGTGCGCCAGCACCGCACCGGCGCCCAGAAGCCCAGTAGAAAGAAAGACTACCCCTAAAGTCCTCTTGATCATGTCGTGCCCCTCAAGAACCCAACCACGTTAAGCCGACGCGCGGCCTGCACCGGCCGAAACTGATGCTGTGCGGAGAGTACCATCACCGCTCATTTTGCCGCATCTGTTCGCGGCCCGGGTTGGGTTTCCCGCCGAGGAAACTTGACACTTCCCGGTGGCGCGCTCCCCCGCGTGCTCACGTCGCCTCCGCGGGCTCGCCCTCGACGAACACCCGGCGGAACGGTTACAAACCCGGGTGATAGGATGGTTTCGACACTCGGGGAACGAAAATGAAAACCGCTCTCGTATTGGCGGCCGCGACGACGCTGGCCGTGTGGCTCGTGACGGACGCTCGCGCTCAACCCGGCAGCGGGCGCCAGTTGCCGCAAGGCGACCCGAACACGCCCGTCCTCGAGCGCGGCGGTTTCGGTCCCACCGAGGCGGAGATCGTCAAGTTTCGCGACGGCATCTATCTGATCCGCAGTGTGGGCTCCGGCAACATCACCGTGTTCACGTCCGATCGCGGGGTCCTGCTCGTCGACAGCAAACTCACGAACGAGCTCGACAAGGTCATGGAGCTCTTGCGCACGGTCACGAATCAGCCCGTGCGTTATTTGATCAACACGCACTTTCACCCGGACCACACGGGCGGCAATACGGGGCTAGAGGGCCTCGGCGCCGACATCGTCGCAACCGGCAACGCGCGCCTGCGCCTGTCCGCCACGCAGCAGACCGGCCTACCGGTGCTGACGTTCGACGATCACCTGAGCATCCACTTCGCCGGCAAGACGCTCGAGCTCTACTACGTCGGGCGCGGCCATACCGACGGAGACCTCGTGATCTACGTTCCCGAAGAGAAGCTCGTCCTGCCTGGCGACCTGTACGCCGGGTGGGGCCCGTCGATTCGCTTGATCGACTACAACGGCGGCGGCAGCCTCGTGCAGTGGCCGGCCACGCTCGACAAAGTGATGGCCCTCGATTTCGACACCGTGATCCCGGGCCACAGCGGCGTCACGGACCGAGCCCACATGCAAGCGTACATCGACGAGAACCGGCGCATGCTCGAGCTGATTCGCATGCTCCGCGACGCCGGTCGTTCACCCACGGACATTTCGTCCGCCGTGCAAATGGAGTTCGGCAACATGGCGTTCGTCGTGCTCCCGAACGTTCAGGCCGTGCTCGACGAGCTGCCGTAGCGCAAACGCTCGGGCATCAAACGCGCTCGAGAATCACGACGTTCGAGCCCTTGTACTCCGTGCGCGCGAGCTCGCGGTAGCCGCATTTTTCGGCGACGCGCAGCGACGGGCGGTTCCGGCCGTCGATGATGCAGACCGTGCGCTGCGGCCCGAGCGCGCTCTCGAGCCAACGAATCGCCGCGCGTGCCGCTTCCGTGGCATAGCCGCGGCCGTGCGACCAGCGCGCGAGCACCCAACCGATCTCGGGCACACCTTTGACAGGCGGCTCGATCCCGCGTTTGAAGTCGGCGAAGCCAACATCGCCCAAGAACCGCCCCGTGGCTTTCTCCGTCGCGGCCCAATAGCCGTAGCCCAGCATCGGCCAGAGCGCGATGTTGCGCAAAAAGCGCGCCCAGCTCTCTTCTTCCGCAGACGGGTGGCCGATGTACCGAACGACCTCGGGATCCCTCCACGCCTCCGCTGCGTGGGGGAAATCCTCGATCCGGTAGCCTCGCAACACGAGGCGCTCGGTCTCGATCGTGGGTGCTTCGCGAAACGCTTTGCGTGTCATCGCCGCCTCCGAAGCGGACGCCGAGTCGCCAACGCATCGTAGCGAAACGGACGCCGGCGCGCGGCCCCGCGCGGGCGACGAGGCCGGCAGGAGCGGGGACGGCCTTGCTAAAATCAGCTTTCGGGCCTGGGGCGTTCCAGGCCCCCTTCTAGGGAGAGCCGCTCGTCCATGTCCGCGATTCGACCCATCCGTGCGCTTGCACTGGCCGCGCTACTGGCCGGGGCCGCCACTCACGCCAGCGAACCGCAAGGCGATGCCGCCCGGGGCGAGCAGTTGTTCATGACCAATGGTTGCCCCGCCTGTCACGGTGTGACCCCGGACGACAATTCGAAGGTGGGACCGAATCTCGTCGGCGTCGTGGGGCGCAAGGCCGGCACGAGGCCAAGCCTTTTGCTCACCGAGAACCTGAAGAACTACGGCGTGACTTGGAGCGCCGATACGTTGGATGAATTTCTGGCCAACCCGAGCGCCAAGGTGCCCGGCACCGCGATGGGGGGAATTCTGACCGATCCGCAGCAGCGCGCCGATGTGATCGCCTACCTCTCCACGCTGAAAGATTAACGCGCGCGCCGACGACACTGGCTCGTCGACGCCCAACCTCGTCCTTGCAGAAAGGAAGCCCCCGACCTCGAGCCGGGGGCCTTTGCTCACGCTTCGGGATTCGCCTACCGGCTGACCTGGACGATCGTTCCGGTATTCGGCGCACCGGTGCCGGGGTCGCCGTTGGAGACTACCTTGACCCAGAGTGCGTCCTTGTCCTTGAAGTACGACGTCTCGCCGGCCCTACGCAGCGCATGCAGGCTGGGTTGCTCCGTGCCCGAAGCTGCGGTGGCGAACCCGGCCACCTCGAAGATCACCCACGACCCGGCGTCCAGCTCCGCCACGTTGAGGTTCAAGGACGGCCGTTCGGTGGTCACCTTGATCTCTGTACCGGCTCGAATGTTGGAGCTCGTAACGGTGTACTCCTTGCCATTGCGGCTGAGAACGACGGGCGGCTGAGCAGGAGGTCCGCCGCCAAATCCACCGGGACCCGGACCGGGAGCCGCCGCGGCACCAGCGGCACCTCCGGCCACGCCGGCACCAGCGCCAGCAGCCGGAGCAGCCGTTCCGCCGGGACCGGCTCCCGCACCCGC
>JBBIJV010000023.1:0-25121 GCA_037445815.1 Rhodospirillaceae bacterium | reverse complement strand
GACCTGGCCAGCGCCGCAGCGCTGCTCGCGGCCGGCGCGGCTGTCGACGCGGCGAACCGCTACGGCGTGCGGCCCGCGTACCTCGCGGCCGAGAACGGCGATGCCGAGATGCTGCGCGCGCTGCTCGACGCCGGGGCCGATCCGCACGCGGTGTTCGCTGAAGGCGAGACGTTGCTGATGACGGCGGCGCGGACGGGCAATGTGGAGGCGATCGAGACGCTGATCGCAGCGGGTGCCGACGTCGACGCGGCCGAGGGGCGCGGCGGGCAGACCGCGTTGATGCTGGCCGCCGCGGAGAACAACGGACCCGCAATCGCGGCGCTGCTCGCGGCCGGCGCCGATCGCGATGCGCGCGAGGCGACCGGCGAATTCACGGCGCTGGCATTCGCCGTGCGCGGCGGCGCCGTGATCGCCGTGAAGGTGCTGCTCGATGCCGGCGCCGATCCGAACGCGACGTTGCCCGACGGCACGAGCCTGCTCGTGCTGGCCGCGCTGAATCAGACGTACGAGGCGGCGAGCTCGCTGCTCGACTACGGCGCGGATCCGAACGCGGCCGTCGATGGCTTCACGGCGCTGCACCAGATTGCGCGCGTGCGGCGCTGGACGCGCGGCTTCAACTTGCCGGGCCCCGAGCACCGCGACGAGCTCGACAGCCTCGAGCTCGCGCGCAGGCTCGTCGCGTATGGCGCCGACGTCAACGCGCGGCAGACCGACCCGCGCGACGGCGGCAGCACCCCGTTCCTGCTCGCGACACGCTCGCTCGATCTTCCGTACATGCGCACCCTGCTCGAGCTCGGCGCCGATCCAAAGATCGCGATGGACGACGGTACGACCGCATTCATGCTCGCGGCCGGCGTAGGGCAGGGCCAAGGCTCGGCCGGCGCGGCGCCGGGCTCCGTGGAGGAAGCGCTCGCGGCCATGAGGCTCACGCTCGAGCTCGGCGCGGGCGGCGTCGACGACATGAACGCGCGCAACGAGACGCCGCTGCACGGCGTCATGTATCGCGGCGGGGCGCTCGAGCTCATCGACTTCCTGGTTGAGCGCGGCGCGAGCCTCGATGGCGTCGTCAACAGCCGCGGCTGGACGCCGCTGCGCATCGCGGACGGCGTCGCGCTCGACGGCCTCGCGTTCATTCGCTATCCCGCGGCCGCGGCGCATCTGCGGTCGCTGATGGAGGCGAAGGGCCTGCCCGTGCCGCCCGTCGTCTGGGACGGGCCCGGCGGCGCGGCGGCCGCGAAGTAGAAGGATTCCGTGCCGGCGCGGATCAGGTCGTCAAGCGGGCACCGAGCGGCCCGACGGCGACGTGTTGGAAGACCGGTAGGCGAGGTAGCGCAGCAAAGTAAAGAGTCAGCGCGTGCGGTGCCAGCTGCGCGTCGGCGAGCGGCGCATTCCGTAGTACGGATGGCGCTCGAGCAATCGTGGGTCTTTGAAGAGCAATACGAGTAGGGCGCCCGCAACGAAGCCGCCCACGTGCGCCCAGAACGCCACGCCACCGCCCTCGGCGCCGATCGACGTCCAGCCGGAGAGAAGCTGCACGAGGAACCAATAGCCGAGCATGAACACGGCGGGCACGGCGATGGTCGTCGCATAGAACCCGAGCACCACGAGCATGTGAACGTTGACGCGCGGGTAGAGCAGAACGTATGCGCCCATGACGCCGCCGATGGCACCCGACGCGCCGACCATCGGCACGATCGAGTCGGGATCGGCGAGCGTCTGCGCCGCGGCTGCGGCGAAGCCGCACAGCAAATAGAACACGACGAAGCGCACGTGGCCCATCGAGTCCTCGACGTTGTTGCCGAAGATCCAGAGGAACCACATGTTGCCGAGCAAGTGGAACCAGCTGCCGTGCATGAACATCGATGTGAGTGGCGTGTACCAAGCGGGATCGGTCAGCACGCAGACGGTGTTCGGGCCGACGGGGAACCGCGCGCCAGGAGGCGCCGTTTGCAGCAGCTCGCCCGGGATCAGCCCGAGCCGGCAAACGGACGCCGAAAGGCCCGGCTCCGTGCCGAACCCTTGCAGCAACGCCCACGCGATCACGTTGGCCGCGATCATGCCGTACGTGACGACGGGCGTCAGGAAGTGCGGGTTGTCGTCGCGAATGGGAAACATCGGGCTACTTTAGCAAGCCGCGCGGCGTTTCGAGGGGTTGCTCGCGCGCGCGCCGCGAGCTGCGATAGAGCGCCGCTCGGGCCAGCAGCATCGCCGTGATCGGCGCCGTCGTCACCACGAGCGCCGTGATCAGGATCTCGTGAATCGCAATGCGCGACGCGGCGGCCGACGACACGAGCATCGACGCGATCAAGACGCAGCCCGCACCCAGCGTCGTGCCCATCGTCGGCGGATGCATGCGCTCGAAAAACGTCGGCAAGCGCAGCAAGCCAAACGCCCCTATCACGGCGAGCAGTGCGGCAACGATCAGCAGAATCGCAGCGGGCAGCGCGGCCCAAAGCGGGACCGCGCTCATGGCTCGATAACCTCGCCGCGCAGCAGGAACTTCGCGAGCGCCACGCTGCCGACGAAGCCGAACAGCGCGATCAGGAGCGCCATGTCGAAGTACGCCGTCGACACAGATCGTATGCCGAACACGAGCAGGAGCAGCATCGCGTTGTAGTAGAGGACGTCGAGCGCCAGCACGCGGTCCTGCGCCGACGGGCCCCTGAGCATGCGCAGCAAGGCGAACCCCATCGCCAGCGCGAAGCAGAGTGCCGCGAACGTCGTCGCGAGCTCGAGCAAACCCATCATACGAATATCCTCATGAGCATCCGTTCGTAGCGGTTCTTCACCCAATCGATCCACTCCTTGTCGTCCCTGAGATCGAGCACGTGCAGCGTCAGCGTGCGCGTCGCGGGATCGTGATCCACCCACACGGTGCCGGGCGTCGACGTCAGGATGCCGGCCAATACCGCGAGGCCGTGCGGGTCCGTAAGCTCGAGAGGTATCTTCACGAAGCCCGAGCGCAACCCCCGTCCGCGCACGAAGCCGAGCACGATGCCCGCGACGGCGAAGTTCGAGCGGATGATGTCGATGAGCACTACGGCGAACAGGATCGGCACGAGGTACGCCTGGCGGAAGCGCGGCTGCAAGGGCCGCAGCGCGCGGCTTGCGGCGGCAATCGTGAGCCCGAGCACGAGCCCGAGCGCGAGGTGGGCGACCGACACGGTCTGGTTCAGAAGCAGCCACATCACCACGAGCCAGGCCGCCAGCACCGGCGGCACGCGGCGTGTCGCGACCGCGCTCATGGCGCCGCCTCGACGACCGTGCCGCCCTCGGCCAACACGGTGCGGATATAGTCCTGCGGCTCGTGCAGCGAGCTGGCCGTGTGATCGAGATAAGCCATGATCGGGCTCGCCGCGATGCCGAGGACGATGCAGAGCGCCACGAGGAACGCGACCGGCGCCGCCTCGAGCACGCGCAGCCGCGGCGTCGTGCGAGCCGTCACGGTCCAGAAGAGGCGAATGCCTGCGCGCGTCAGCGCGACGACGCCGGCAAAGCCGCTCAAGAGCACCGCGGCGGCGAACGTCCACGCCGCAACGTCGAGGTCGGCCGCGGGAGCCGCTGCAATCGCCGTCGACAGCAGCGCAAATTTCGCGATGAAGCCAGGCAGCGGCGGCAGGCCCGTGACGAGCAGCACGCAGCTCACGAACGATAGCCCGAGGAACACGATCGCGCGCGGAATCGCGACGCCGATCTCCTCGTCGGTGCCGTAAGGGTCCGGCTCGCGCACGCCGAATGCCATATAGAACGGCGACTGCGGGACCGGCGGCTCCGCCGGCGTTGCGGCCGTCGCCACGGTGCGCGTCCTATCGGTCATGCCGGTGACCATGAAGAACGTGCCCGTCGTCAGCGCGCTGATGATGAGATAGAACAGCACCGGCGCGGTCAACGGCTCGAGGCCCATCCCGAGCGCCGCGAGCAGCACGCCCGTCGACGCGACGAGCGAGTAGCTGACGAGCCTCGCGAGATGGTGGGACGCGAGCATGCCCAGCGTGCCCGCGAGCAGCGTTGCGAGGCCGAAGTAGAACATCATCATGCCGAGCATCGACGCCGCGGCGTCGTCCTCGCTCATCAGCGTGCCGACGCGCAGGAACGCATAGACGCCGACCTTCGTCAGCATCGCGAAGGCCGCGCCCACGGGAGCAAACGCCGCGGAGTAAGTACCGGGCAGCCAGAAATTGAGCGGCCAGGTGCCGGCCTTGATCAGGAACGCGATACCGAGAATCGCCGCGCCGGCGTCGAACAGCGTGCGCGCGTGCGGCGCCAGTGTCGTGAAGCGGCGCGCCAGATCGGCCATGTTCAGCGTACCGGTCACGCCGTAGATCATCGCGACGCCGATCAGGAACAGCACCGACGCCATGATGTTGACGACGAGGTAATGCAGCCCCATGCCGACGCGCGTGGCGCCGACGCCGCGCAGCATCAGGCCATACGAAGCGGCCAGCAGGATCTCGACGAACACGAACAGGTTGAACAGGTCGCCGGTAAGGAAGGCGCCGTTCACGCCCATCATCAGTACTTGCAGCAGCGTGTGAAACGGTTGGCCCGGTCGGTCCCAGCGCGCGATCGAGTAGACCAGCACGGCGAGCCCGAGCACGGCTTGCAAGGTCAGCATGACGGCCGCGAGCCGGTCCGCTACGAGCACGATCCCGAACGGCGCGGGCCAGCTGCCGAGCGAATAGACGCCGATGCCGTTCTGCCAGATGAACGAGGCTGCATCGCTCGTCAGGTACACGAGCACGAGCCCCGCCGCGAGCTGAATCACGCTCGACAAAAGCGCAAGAGAGATTCGCGCGGCGCGGCGCGCTTCCGTCAGCAGCAGCATCGCCGCACCGGCGAGCAGCGGCACGACGATCGGCAACGCAACGAGGTGCGCGAGCAGCCCGTTCATCGCTCCTCCCGTCCGTCGACGTGGTCGGTGCCCGTGAGAGCCCGCAGCGCAAGCAGCAGCACGAGCAGCAAGGCCGTCGTGCCGAAGCCGATCACGATCGCCGTCAGCACGAGCGCTTGCGGCACGGGATCGGCGTACTGCGCGGCATCAGCGGCGCGCTCGCCGGCGATGATCGGCGCGCGGCCGACGGTGAGCCGGCCCATGCCGAAGATGAACAGATTCGCGGCGTACGACAGCAGGGTCAGACCCATCAGGACCTGGAACGTGCGCGGCCGGAGCACGAGCCACACGCCGGACCCGACGAGAACGCCCACCGCGATTGCGAACACGGCTTCCATCAGATCGTCGCCTCGCCGCGCTCGGATTGTTCTTCGCCCGGCAGCGGCGTCACGACGCGGCGCGGGCTGCGCAGCGATTGATGGGCGAGCGCCACGAGCATCAGTATCGTGGCCCCGACCACGAGCATGTACACGCCGAGGTCGAACGCGAGGACGCTCGATAGGTGCACGTCCCCGATCAGCGGCAAGTGCAAGTCGACCGCGAGCGAGGTCAGGAACGCCCGCGACGCGAGCCAGGCGCCGAGTCCGGCGCCGGCCGCGGCGAGCAAGCCGAACGCGACCCAAACCTGGGGATGAATGCGCAACCGTGCCTCGACCCAGACGGTGCCGCTGACCATGTACTGCACGATCACGCTCGTCGCCATCGCGAGGCCGCCGACGAAGCCGCCGCCGGGGCTCGAGTGGCCGCGCAGCAGAAAATAGATCGAGACGAGAATGCCGATCGGCAATATGAGCCGCGCGAGCACGGCCGGAACGCGCATGTAATTGCCCGGCAACGGATCGCTCGGCTTCGCGCTCACGCTGCCCATGACGGCCTCGGCCCGCTGCGCTTTCGGCACGGCGATGCTTTCGGGCGCCGGGCGAAACCGGCGCAGCAGCGCGTAGACGGTAACAGCGACGCTCGCGACTACGGTGATCTCGCCGAGCGTGTCGAATCCCCTGAAGTCGACGAGGATCAGGTTCACGACGTTGCGTCCGCCGGCTTCGAGCGCGTTCCCGAAGAAGAACGGCGCCAGCAGGCCGGCCGGCGGCAAGGTGACGACGGCGAATGCGAGCGCGCCCATGCCGATGCCGGCCACGGCAGCGAGGACGGCGTCGCGGGCCCGGCGTGCGCGCGCTTTGGCGCTGCGCCGCTCCGGGTCGTCCGTCTCGAGCCTGCGCGGCAGCCAGCGCAGGCCGAGCAGGAACAGCACCATCGTCACGACTTCCACGGCGATCTGCGTGAGCGCGAGGTCGGGAGCCGAGAGCCACGCGAACGTGAGGCACACGATGAGCCCGGCGCCGGCCACCATGATGAGCGCCGCGAGCCTGTGGTACTTAGCCTGCCACGCTGCGCCGATTGCGCAGGCGGCTCCGATGGTCCAGAGCGCGGCGAACAGCGGATCGATCGGGCCTAGCGTGCCAGGGCCGAGCCAGCCGCCCGTCGACAGCGGCAACGCAGCCGCAACGGTCGCGCTCGCGACGATCAGCAGGAGCTGCGACTGCAAGCGGTGCGGGAACACGGAGCGGACGGCGCGGCCGGCGGCGCGCGTGATGGCGACGTTCGCGATGTCGAACATTCGCTTGCTGTCGAAACGCGACAAGAGCGGTGCCTCGACCAGCGTTTGTCTCTTCAAGCGGAGCAGCAGGTAAAAGCCCACGCCGCCGGCGAGGGCCACGAAGCTCATGAGGAGCGCCGGCGTGAACCCGTGCCACACCGCGAGCTCGTACTCGGGCACCTCTCCTAGGATCGCCTCGCCTCCGGTGGCAAGCAGAGGTCCCACGGTGCGTGCCGGGAATATCCCGACGAGCACGCACGCGAGCACCAGCAGCGCGCTCGGCACGAGCATGGGCCGCGGCTCGTGCGGCACGCGCGGCAGGCCGTGCGCAGGCGCTCCGAAAAACACCTCGTGGACGAAGCGCAGCGAGTACGCCACGCTGAACAGACCGCCGAGCGTGGCGATGGCCGGCAGGCCGATCTGCGACCCCAAGTTGCCGCCGACCACGATCGATTCCTCGAAGAACATCTCCTTCGAGAGGAAGCCGTTCAGGAGCGGCACGCCGGCCATCGCGCCGGCGGCGACCGTGGCGAGCGTTGCCGTGATGGGCATCGCGTGGCGCAGGCCGTTGAGCCGCGCGAGGTCGCGCGTGCCGGTCTCGTGGTCGACGACGCCCGTGGCCATGAACAGCGACGCCTTGAACGTCGCGTGGTTCAGCATGTGAAAGACGGCCGCGATCAGGGCGAGCTCCGTGCTCATGCCGAGCAGGAACGTGATGAGCCCGAGATGGCCGATCGTCGAGTACGCGAGCACGCCCTTCATGTCGCGCTGATAGGTCGCGGCGAACGTTCCGACGAGCAGCGACGCCGCGCCCGCTCCGCAGACGAGCTCGATCCATAGGTCCGTGCCCGCGAGCACGGGCCAGAGCCGGGCCAGCAGGAACACGCCGGCCTTGACCATCGTCGCGGAGTGCAGATAGGCCGAGACGGGCGTCGGCGCCGCCATCGCGTGCGGCAGCCAGAAATGGAACGGGAACTGCGCACTCTTCGTGAAGACGCCGAGCAGAATGAGCGTGAGCAGCGCCGGGTACCAACGGTGATTGCGGATCGCGTCGCCGGCGGCCAGGACGGCGTCCAAGTCGTAGCTGCCGACGATGACGCCGATGCCGAGCACGCCGGAGAGCAACGCGAGCCCGCCGCCGACCGTGACGATGGCGGCCATGCGCGCGCCGCGCCGCGCGTCCGGCCGGTGGTACCAGTACGCGATGAGCATGAACGACGTGAGGCCCGTCAGCTCCCAGAACACGACTAGCTGGATCAGGTTGCCCGACAGCACCGTGCCGAGCATGGCGCCCATGAACGCCATCAAGAACGAGAAAAAGCGCGGCACCGGGTCCTTCGGCGACATGTAATACCGCGCGTAGAGCACGACGAGCGTGCCGATGAACGAGACGAGCAGCGCGAACAGCCACGCGAAGCCGTCCATGCGCAGGTAGAGCTCGAGCCCGTACTGCGGCATCCAGGCGAACGTCGCGCGGACGACGCCGCCGTCGTCGACGGCGGCGTACTGAATCGCCACGAGCACCGTGCAGGCGAGGGCGACGCTGCCGGAGAGCCACGCCTCCGCGTTGCGGGCGTTGGCGGGCATCAATGCTGCGCAGACGCTGCCGATCAACGGCAACAGGACGACCAGGGCTACGAGCACGCAGCTCCCTCGCGCGGCCTCGTTACGTTCTGCGCAGGCGTCGTCATCGGTCGATTAAATCGCACGGGCTTCCCCGCGCGACGGCAGCAGGAATTGATCCAAAGCTTACAAGAAAACCGCCGACGGTTGGCGCTCGCGCGAGCCGTGCGCGCCATCGTGAGCCTCAAACGTGATCGTGAGATCGAAGCGCCTGCGATCTGGCGCGTGAGTTGCTCGTATTCGTGCCTCGCCTACCCGCAGCGACGCAGGCGCCGACGGCGCCCGGTCGAAGCGAAGAGCAAGGACGAGCTCAGGTCTCGGCCGGTACGCCGGTTGGGGTGCGCAGGTGGCGCTGAACCACGGCGAACATCATGAAGGCCCACGCGAGCCACCCGATGCCGACGCCGTAGACGACGCCGGTGAGACCCCAGGGCGCCGCGAGCACCGCGGCGCCGACGGCGAGCGCCACCGATACCCAGCCGGCGCCGTTGATGCGCGCGAGCTCGCGCGAAGTGCCGAGGGCGGTTGCGGCCACTCGCGCGAACGCGTGCGCGATCTTCGCGGCGCCGCTGAATATCGCCGCGACGACGAGGCTCGTCGGCAACTCGTACTTGCCCGCGAGAAACCAGCGTTCGATGAGCGGCGTTGCGATGAGAATGGCGGCAGAGCCGGCAACGGCGATGACGACGGCGAACCGGGCTTCATGCGCGATGAGCCGCCGCCGCTCGAAAACCGTCGACGCATTGCGCAGCCGCGGCAGCAAGCTGAAGCCGACGCCCATCTGTAGCAGCCGAAACAGCGAGCCGGCGATGGCCGCGAGAACGCCGAACAGCGCGAGATCGACGACGGGTAGCACGTGAGGAATCACGAGGCGCTCGAGCTGAATGAACAGCATGCCGGCGGCGCTGACGCCCGCGAGCGCGGCGGCCTCGCGCCACGGCACCGTCGAAGGAGGCCGCGGCGCCGTGCCGGCCCGTTCGCGGAAAACGAGCGCCCAGCCGATGGCGGCCGTGGCCACCAGCCCGCCTGTCAAAACGAGCAGCGTCAGATGGGCCGTGTGCCGGCCCAACGCCAGCGTCGCGGCGGCGCCGAGCAACAGCAGTATGTTCGGGGCCGACGTGAGCGAGAGCGCAAGAGTGAAGCGCTCTGCGCTCTGGAAACGCGCGGCGGCCACGAGCAGCAGCGCTCCCGCCGCGGAGGCCGGCAGGAGCAGGGCGGCCGTTGCGGCCGAGATGCCGTAGAAGGCGAACGCCGCTGCCGTCATTCCCAAGCCGACGGCGGCCGATGCGGCGCCGAGGCGTTTCAGTAGAGACGGACCGGCGTCCGCCCGGGCGCGCACGACGATACGACGATGCCGTCCAACCCGACGGGGCCCAAGTGATAGCCGAGCGTCATGAGCGCAACGACGAGCGTGACGAGCGCGTACTGATCCGTCGAGAGCCCGCGTGCCAGCAGCAAGTTCGCCCCCAGGAATGCCAGTCCCGAAGCTGCGTAAACGACCATGCTGCGCACGGTCGCCGATGGGACGTAGCGCACTCTTTTTTCCTCCAACGCGGTCGGGCCCGTCGTCCTCCCCGCCAGCCGGGGCCCCGCAGGCGCCGCTCGCAACAGAGAGCAAGCATCGTGCCAGCAAGGGCCTTGGGCTTCGGGCGGCGGATGCGCGGCGCAGCCGCCGTGAAGATTCTCGAAAATGCTGCGAACGGCCGAGATCGGACCCAAAGACGAGGGAAGCCGCCGGGCCCCCACGCGGTGGGCCCGGTGGGCGAAGACTATCGTGCCTTCTCGGCCTCTGCCTTCGAGGTGTAGCCCTTGGCGAGCCACTCCTTCCAACGGTTGATGGATTGCTCGTTGCCGGCGCAGCCGCCGTCGGCCGGGTTGACGTACTGGCCGTCCTCGAGCTGCGCCCAGCCGATCGCACCGCCGGGCCGGCCGTCACGGAGCGGGCAGTACATGAACGTGACCTTGTCGCCGGGCTCGAACGTGGCGCCCGTGATGCCGCGCGCCAGCAGCGACGGCGGCGCCGAGCCCTCGAAGCTCCACAGCGTCTCCGTGCCGTCGTCGTTCTTGACGTTCAAGTACAGCCACGAGTGCGGGTTGTTGAATGCCCAGCGCACGACGGTGCCCGTCTTCACGATCTCCTGCTCGCGGTCGAACATTGCGAAGGAGTGATGAGCTTGCGCGACGGCGGTGGCGAGCAGCGCGGCGGCCGTCGCGGCCGGCAACAGTTTGTGGATGGTCTTCATCGGAAAGCTCCTTCAGTGACCGAGCGTCGTGTTGTAGATCGGGTCGCGCGTTTGCCCCGGCAGGTGCGGGAACAAGGTTGTGCCGCGGCCGTCGTTGAATCCTTCCTCTCCGGGCAAGTGGAAGTTCGTGACGCCCTTGTCGTCGAGGAACGCGTTGTTCGTCTGGTCGCACTCCCAATGCTGCACGCGATGGCCGTTCGCGACCATTTCCGTCGCTCGCCGGTACGCGTAAACGGCGCTCACGGGCTTCAGCAGCAGGTTCTTGTCGTAGAACGTGGCCTGTACCTCGAGCCGCTCGACGCCGCCGGGATAGGTCTTGAGCTCCCAGATCTCGACGCCTTCGAACGCGTTGCTGGTCATCGGCGACCAACGCGTGAAGTCGGCCGGGAACACGTACTTGGTGTTGCTGACGAGCTTGTTGCCGTCCCAAAAACCGATCGTGTCGCCGTACCACGAATGCGTACCGTAGACGTTGCTGTGCTCTTTGCCGATGTACGTGCGTCGGATCGACGGGCCGAAGTCGTTGATCTGATAAGAGATCTCGGGAAGGTTGATGAACTCGTGCGTGTAGGGCTCGAGCAGGATGCGCGGGTAGCCCGGCGGCTCGCAGTGACCGAGGCGGTCGTAGTTGACTTGGCCGAGCTCCGTCTGCTCCCGCCAACGCTCGCGATAGGCCTCCTCGTAGGCCGGCGTCAGCACGCCCTCGCGAACCTTGCCGGAGAACCCTTGGCCGTCGATGAAGATCTCGAGGTGCGTGTTGCCGGCCGGTTGCCAGAGCCCGTCCCAACGCGGCACCGTGGCGAGCGTGTGCTTCGTGCCGCCCTTGGCTTGCTCGAGCAAGTAGCGATAGTGCTCCTCGGAATTCGCGAACTCGCGCGGCGGCTTCACGACCTCGAGGGGCGGGCCGAAGCCTCCTCCGAAGGCGCCGGCCTGCGCGAGTGCCGCCGGTGAAAAGCCGAGCGCACAAGCGCCGATTGAAGCCCATCGGAGTAGGCTTGTCGCAATAGTCATTGAGTTTCCCCCGGGCGCGAGACGATTTGCGCCTCGTGTTTGCGAACGAATACTAGAAGTGCCGCGCAATTTCGGTCAACGATACACCAGGCTCCCCGACCGCCTCCCGAACCGGCCGGGCCGGTTGTCTGGCACTACCCGGGGTAGTAGCCGTAGCACCATGACCAGACGAGAAAAATTATGTCTCCGGACGGCTGGTAGATTAGGTCTACTCGCGTTATCTTTCTGTCGGATAACATTTGCGCGAACCGGGGGATTGGGGGCGATCCTTCGTCGCGGCAAACTGGGCGCGCGAGGCGCTCAGACAATCGATTTTGGCGAGGGGAGAAAGTGATGCGCGCAAGGGCCGTTCCGAGTCGCCGTCGTCGGGTGTTCCGTTCCGCATTGGCCGCATCGATCGGCGTGCTGCTCGCCGGCACTGCGTCCGCGAGCGTCGTCAGCGCCGCGCGCGACGCCGATATCGCCGAAGTGCGCAAGCTCATTGCCGCCGGCTCCGACGTCAACGCTCCCGAGGCCGACGGCACGTCGGCGCTCTTGTGGGCCGCGCATCAAGGCTCTCCCGAGCTCGTGAAGATACTGCTCGACGCCGGCGCCGATCCGAACGCCGCGAACCGCTTCGGAGTCACCCCGTTGCTCGAAGCTTCTCGTTACGGCGACGTCGCCACGATCAAGGCGCTGCTCGACGGCGGCGCCGACGTGCGTAAGTCGGCGCGCGAAGGCGAGACGCCGTTGATGGCCGCGTCGCGTGCCGGCAGCCTCGAGGCCGTCAACCTCCTCATCGAGCGCGGCGCCGACGTGAATGCGACCGAGTCGCTGTGGGACCAGACGGCGCTGATGTGGGCCGCGGCCGAAGGTCACGTCGACGTGGTCGGCGCGCTGCTCGATCACGGCGCCGATCCGAACCTGAAAGCCCGCGCATCGGAGCTTTCGACCCGCAGCACGCGCGCCGACTACCCGAGCGGCGGGTTCACGGCGCTGCACTGGGCCGTACGCAACGGCGACGAGGCCGTCGTGCGTCGTCTCGTCCAAGGCGGCGCCGATCTGAACATCACCAATGCCGACGGCGCCACGCCGATGATGCTCGCGATCGTCAACGATCGATTCGATCTCGCGGCCAAGCTCATCGAGCTCGGCGCCGATGCAAACGACGGCTCGCTGTATTGGGCCATGGAGATGCGCGACGCGACGACCGATTGGCGCGCGCGCGACGGCTCGCGGCTGCGAGCCGATCATCCGAACGAGCTCACGGCGCTCGACCTCGCCCGCCTGCTGCTCGAGGCCGGCGCGGACCCCGACAAGCCGGTCTCGGTGCAGATGCACAACTCGTCGATGTGCTGCGATCCGAAAGCGAATGCAACTCCGTTCTATCGCGCGGCCGTCGCCGCCGACGTCGAAGCGCTGCGGCTGATGCTCGACTACGATCCGGATTTCGCTTGGGTGCCGTCGTCGATCAAGACGGGCCCACGCCAGCCCGGCGATACGGGCGGCAAGACGGCGCTGATGGTCGCCATGAACGGCGGCAAGGGCGTCGGCATGGCAGGCGGGCCGGGCGACATCCGCGAGGGCACGGCGCCGCCGTTCCGCGAGGTCAGCAATCGCAATCCCGTCGACGCCGTGAAGCTGCTACTCGCGGCGGGAGCCGATCCGAACGCGAAGACGCCGGACGGCGACACGGCGCTGCACCTCGCGGCGTTCGCGGGCAAGCTCGACATCGTGCGCGCGCTCGTCGAGGGCGGCGCGGACATGAACGTCAAGGACGCTGCCGGCAAGACGGCGTTGCAGGTGGTTTCCGAGCAGAAGCCGCGGCCGCCGGCCCCGACGGCCGGGGCGTTGGTCGACGGAGAAATGCCGGCGCAGCCGGCGGAGGTCGCCGAGCTGCTGCGTCAGCTCTCGACCGGTAACGCGCAGGCGAGCAACGCAGCGGGAGTGAACTGATCGTGCAGAAATGGATTTACGCGGGCGGCGCAGTCGCGGCGGCAGGTGCCGCGGCATACTTCTTCTGGAAGCCGTCGCCCGAGGCCCTGCTCGAAGAGCAGTGGGCCATGCTCGACCGCTATTGCGTCGACTGTCACAACGACGCCGAGCGCACGGCCGATCTCTCGTTCGAGGGTCGCGACCCGGCCGACGTGCACAACAACCCCGGCGTTTGGGAGGAGGTGCTGCGCAAGCTCAAGATCGACGCGATGCCGCCGCGCCTCGAGCCGCAGCCCGAGCACGCGATGCAGGCCCGATTCATCGAGGGCCTCGAGGGCACGCTCGACGCGAACGCCGCCGCGAATCCCTATGCCGGCGGCCAAAAGGTGCATCGCCTGAATCGCGCCGAGTACGCGAACGCGATTCGCGATTTGCTCGGCGTCGAAGCGGACGTCTCGTCGCTGCTCCCGAGTGACGGCGGAGACCACGGCTTCGACAACATCGCCGAGGTGTTGACGACATCGCCGCTGCTGCTCGAGCGCTACTTGACTGTCGCGCTGCGCGTCGCGGACATGGCTGTGGGCAATCCCGAGGCCGCCCTGACGGCCACGGCGTATCGTATTCCGTTCGAGCTCACGCAGGACAAGCACCTCGACGGCATGCCGCTCGGTACGCGCGGCGGCACGCAGGTGACGCACACGTTCCCGGCCGACGGCGAATACGTCTTCTCGGGCCGGCTCGTGCGCGGCGTCGAGGAGGGGTTGTTCGGCGTCGAAGGGCACGACCGGCCGCACGAGTTTCTGATCCTCGTCGACGGCAACACGGTTTATTCGGCCGAGGTCGGCGGCGCCGAGCTGCACGAACTCAGCGTGTCGGAGGGGATCAACGTGGCGCAGGACGCCGTGAATGCCGCGATGACGTCGCCGCCGATTCCGATCACGGCCGGCCCTCACCAGGTTGCCTTCACGTGGCGCGAGCGCGCGCCGCACGAGCAGAACGCCTGGGAGCCCGGTCTCCGAGCGTCGCTCGAAGCGCACAACCCGTCGGGCATGCCGCGCCTCGAGGACGGCGTCATCGAAGGGCCCTACAAGGTCACGGGAGTTTCCGAGACGCCGACGCGGCAGCGCATCTTCGTCTGCCGGCCCGCGAGCGCCGCCGAAGAGCCCGCTTGCGCTGAGCAGATTCTGTCGTCGCTCGCGCGCCGCGCGTTCCGCCGGCCGATCGACCGCACCGACATCGAGGCTTCGCTCGCGTTCTACGACGAGGCGCGCGACGGCGGCGGCGACTTCGACGACGGCATCCGCGCCGCCGTGTCGCGAATGCTCGTGAGCCCCTGGTTCCTGTTCCGCGTCGAGGCCGATTCGCCCGACGTGCCGCCCGGCTCGAATCACCGAATCAGCGACTTCGAGCTCGCGTCGCGGCTCTCGTTCTTCCTTTGGTCGAGCATCCCCGACGACGAGCTGCTCTCGCTCGCGGAGAAGGGGCAGCTCCACGAGGCCGACACGCTCGAGGCGCAGGTGCGCCGCATGATCGCCGATTCGCGCTCCGACGCGATGATCGAGAACTTCGTCGGCCAGTGGCTGCAGCTGCGCAACCTCGAGTCGCGCGTGAAGCCGGATTTCCTGCTGTACCCGGATTTCGACGACAACTTGCGTAAGGCTTTCCGCCGCGAGACGGAGATGCTGTTCGCGAACGTGCTGCGCGAGAACCGGCCCGTGCACGAGCTCGTTACCGCGAACTACACGTTCGTCAACGAGCGCTTGGCGCGGCACTACGGCATCAAGGGCGTCTACGGCGCGCGCTTCCGGAAGGTGGAGCTGACGGACCCGAACCGCTTCGGTTTGTTCGGCCACGGCAGCCTGCTCGCGCTCACGTCGGTGTCGAGCCGCACGTCGCCGATCATTCGCGGCAAATTCATCCAAACCGAGTTCTGGAACAACCCGCCCCCGGCGCCGCCGGGCGACGTGCCGGCGCTCGAGGAGAGCGCGCCGAAGGATCGGCCGTCGACGGTTCGCGAGCAGCTCGAGCTGCACCGCGCGAATCCGGCGTGTGCGGCGTGTCACAACAACATCGACCCCGTCGGGTTCGCGCTGGAGAACTTCGACGTCGACGGCAGCTGGCGCGACAAGACCCGCGAAGGTCTCGACATCGACTCCGCCGGCATCCTGCTCGACGGCACGCCCGTCGAGGGCCCCGTCGAGCTGCGGGCCGCGCTGCTCCGCGACCCCGAGCTCTTCGCGAGCACGGTGACGGAGAAGATGATGATTTACGCCCTGGGACGCGGCCTGGCGCCGGCCGATAAGCCCGTAGTGCGGCAAATCGTGAGAAATGCCGCCAAGCACGATTACGGCCTTGTGTCTATCGTATTGGGTATAGTAGATAGCTATCCGTTCCAGCACCGGACGAACGGCGGTGCGGGTTCGGCAGCGACCGTCGCGCAAACGAGGGAGTAGCCATGTCGATGTTCATCACGAAGAAGCACCTGGATCGCCGAACTTTCCTGCGCGGTGCGTTCGGCACTGCAATTGCCCTCCCGCTGCTCGATGCAATGGTGCCGGCTGCGACGGCTCAGTCGCTGACGGCCGCCAATCAGCGGTTCCGCTTCGGCGCCATCTACATGCCGAACGGCGTCTATCCCGGCACGTGGCACCCCACGAAGGTCGGCAAGGACTTCGAGTTCAACCGCACCATGAAGCCGCTCGAGCCGTTCCGCGATTACTTGACGACGATCAGCCGCCTCAAGGCTCCGGAAGGGAAAAAGGACATGGGCGGCATCCACATGGGCGCCAGCGCCGCGTTCCTGAACGGCAAGGGCCCCGTCGGCCACAACGGCGACTTCAACTTGATCGAGTCGAAGAAGTCGATCGACCAGTACATCGCCGACGCTATCGCCGGCGACACGCCGCTGCGCTCGCTCGAGCTCGGAACCGAAGACATGGGCACGTCAGCCGGTGCGTGCGACGGCTATCCGTGCGTGTTTTTCAACACGATCTCGTGGTACGACGATCACAGCCCTCTGCCCGTCTCCGTGAATCCGCAGGTCACGTTCGAGCGCATGTTCGGTGATCCCGGCACGCCCGAGCAGCGGCTCGCGCGGTTGCAGGCGAAGCAGAGCATGCTCGACTCCGTCATGCACGAGACGGCGCGGCTGCAGAAGGTCATCGGCGCCAAGGACAACGCAATCCTCGACGAGTACCTCACGAACATCCGCCGCGTCGAAGAGCAGCTACAGAAGATGCAGGCTCGCTCCAGCGTGATCGCCAGCGCGGCCGACGGCCCCGTGGGCATACCCGAGGACTTCGACCGGCACATGACGGTGACGTACGACCTGCTGCACCTGGCCTTCCAGGGCGACATCACGCGCGTGTTCACCTTCATGCTGGGCCACGAGGGCAGCGGCCGCAGCTACGCCCACGTCGGCGTCAAAGAGCCGCACCACTCGACGTCGCACCACAAGAACACGCCCGAGAGCATCGAGCAGTACGCGCGCATCACGGCGTATCACATGGTCAAGCTCGGCGAGTTCTTGACGAAGCTCCAGAGCACGCCGGACGGGGACGGCTCGCTGCTCGACAGCTCGCTCATCTACTTCGGCGCCGGCATGAGCAACGGCCTGCTGCACGATCGGCACAACGTGCCGGCCGCGCTGATCGGCCGCGCCAATGGTCGCCTCAAGGGGAACCGGCACATGGAAGCCCGCGTGGACCAGCCGACGTCGGATCTCCTGCTCGGCATGGCCGACCTGCTCGGCGCCGAGGTCGAGCACATCGGCATCGCCGAGGGCCGCCTGAACCTGGCGTAACGCCCCACGGGCCCGCGCGAGCCGGGGCAACGCTGAGGTCGAGATCGGACGCCGCCATTCATGGCGGCGTCTCTCGTTGGGGCGGTACACCCTGACGGGGGCGCAAAAAAAGCGGGCCGGCTTGCGCCGGCCCGCTCGTCCATCCGGATACCGTAAAGGCGCGCCCTAAGCGCCGATCTCCTTGCGGACGATCGCGGCGCCCTCGGCCAGGGCGTTCAACTTGATCTTCGACACCATGCGGGCGAGCGGCTTCATGCCGCAGTCCGTCGACAGCGTCACCTGCTCGGGCGACAGGTACTTCAACGTCGTGCGGATGCGGTCCGCGACGACGTTCGGGGTCTCGACCATGCTCGTGCGGATGTCGAGCACGCCGACCTGCACGCCCTTGTTCTTCGGGCAATTCTTGAGGAACTCGACGCCGGCCATATGGCGATTCGCATAGTCGAGAACGAACTCGTCGACGCCTTCCGTGTTCCAGAAGTGCGGCAGCACCGTCTGGTAGCCCTCGGGGAAGTTCGCGCTCAGGATGTCGTTACCCCAGGCGTTGCCGAAGCAGAAGTGCCAGCCGATCTTGGCGTCGACGCCGTCGCACATGCGTTCGATGCTCTCGCGGATCCACTTGTAGTCGTCCTTGTTGTTCGAGAAGAGCGGCAGCCACGCGCCCAAGTCCTCGATCTGCAGGTACTTGGCGCCGTGCTTCACGAGCTCCTTCATCTCCTTGTTGAAGATGGGGCAGAGCGCGAACGTGAGGTCCTTCGCGTTCTTGTAGTAGGACTTGTCGTTGAAATAGACGTGCCAGGCCAGGTTCGCCGGGCCGGCGCCGATCGACACCTTGACGGGTACGTCGCCGGCGGCCTTTTTCGCGATGTCGTAGAGGTCCGGCCAGCGCAGCGCGTCGGGGGCCTTGTCCACGGGGCCGTTGTTGATGACGCCGCCCCAGTCGTCGAGAAACGTTTTGCCGGCGCTCGGACCCGCGTTGATCATCGACGGATGCGGGTTACGCGTGGGCTCGAATCCGGGAATGCGCTCGTAGAGGTACCAGCAGAACGAGCCGATGACGCCGACATAGTCGTCGTACCACATGTTGCCGTCGGTCACGATGTCGAGGCCGGCCTCGATCTGGTCGCGGATGACGGTGGCGACGGCGTCTTGATACGCCTCCTCGTGCGAGACTTCCTTGAACGCGACGCGAATGTCGCGGCCGAGTAGCTGCTGCTTGAACCAACCCGGGCGGGGATAGGACCCGACCATGGTCGTCGGGAGTACTTGTTTTACGACTTGCTTCGGCATGTGGTTGTTCTCCTGCTGAACAGCGCTTCGGTCTCGAAATGAAGGCCGGGAGTATACGCCATGGAATTACGGCCGCGGTAGGCGCCGAACCGCTCGGTCGCGTCTCCGTTTTACGCTGCGTCGGCGCGCGGCGACGCCGCCGCAGCTCAATGGCCTGGGTTCATCAGGAAGGGCGGCGGGTAGTGGCGGCCGCCGCGTTCCAGCGTGATCCAGCGGGTTTCGGTGAACTGATCGATGCCCGCGCGGCCGCCGTGACGGCCGAGGCCGCTCCAGCGCACGCCGCCGAAGGGGACGTGCGGCTCGTCGTTGACCGAGCTGTCGTTGATGTGCGCCATGCCCGTATTCAGCCGCCGCGCGACCGCCAGCCCGCGCTCCTCGTTGCGCGTGATGATGCCGGCCGAGAGCCCGTACTCCGAGTCGTTGGCCACCTCGATCGCCTCCTCGACGCTGCCCACCGTGATCACCGGCGCGATCGGGCCGAACGTTTCCTCGCGCATGACCTTCATGTCGCGAGTGACGTTCGTCAGCACCGTCGGCTCGAAGAACAATCCTTTGTGCTTGCCGCCGCAGAGCACCTTGGCGCCCTTCGCCACGGCGTCCTCGACCTGGTCGCGGATCTTGTCGAGCTGCTTCTGATTGATGATGGGCCCGATGCAGTTCGCCATCTCGCGCGGATTGCCGACCTTGAGCTTCTTCGTGTTCTGCACGAACTTCTCCGTGAACTCGGCGGCGACGCTCTTGTGCACGATGACGCGCTCGACGGACATGCAGATCTGCCCCTGGTGCATGAACGAGCCGAACGTCGCGGCATTCACGGCTTGCTCGATGTCGGCGTCGTCGAGGACGATCAGCGCGTCCTTGCCGCCGAGCTCCACGCAGCACTTCTTGAGCAGGCCGCCGGCCTTCGCCGCCACTTGGCTGCCGACGGCCGTCGAGCCCGTGAAGCTGATGCCGCGTACGGTCGGGTTCGAGATCAGCTCGTCGCCGACGGCGGCGACGTTGTCGCGCGAGCAGGTGACCACGTTGAACACGCCCGCCGGGATGCCGGCCTCCTCGAGCACCTCGGCGATCAGCAGGCCGCCCGAAACGGGCGTTTCCTCGGACGGCTTCAGCACGACGGTGTTGCCGACGGCGAGCGCCACGGCGAAGCCGCGCGAGGACAGGATCAGCGGGAAATTCCACGGCGAGATGACCGAGACGACGCCGAGCGGCTCGCGGACGACGAGGCTCAGCTTGCCGTGTTCCGACGGCAGGATCTCGCCCGTGACCTGATAGGCCGCGGCAGCGGCAGCGCGATAGACGCCCGCGCTGTAGCCGGTCTCGAACATCGTTTTGCCGATCCAGGCGCCGCCCTCGTCGATTAGGGCATCCTGAAATTCCTTGGCCCGCGCGGTCAGCACGTCGGCGACCTTCGATAGCAGCCGGGCGCGCTCGGAGTGCGGCAGCGCAGCCCATTTCGGCTGCGCCTCGGCCGCCGCCGCGATGGCCGCGGCTGCGTCGCTGCGGTCAGCATCGGCCACCTGCGCCCACACCTCGCCGGTCGCGGGGTTGTAGACGGGGAACGTGGCTTTATTCGTGGCGGCGGTCCAGCGGCCGCCGATATAGAGATCCCGCTTACCACTCATCGATTGGCTCCTTGTTGAAAGTGCGAAGCGAAGCGCGGGGGTCCGCCGGGCCGCCGTTATGATTTGCATTCGACTTCGCGGGGCTAGTATAGACAACGACTGGGGTGGATAAGCAAAGCACACACCGAGCGGCACCGCGTCTCCGCCGCGCGAGCCCGGCGGCCCGCTTGCTGACCGCAGCCTTCGCGGTTGCGCTCGCCGCCTGCGCCACGCTGCCGGAGCGCGCGGGGCCCGAGCGCGACGTGGCGCTCCCGGTCGCGGAATACGGCTCGCTGGCCGACTTCTCGGAGCGCATCGAGGCCATGCTCGCGAGCGGCGAGTCCGCCCACTGGCTCCTCGACCGCAATCAGCTCGCGCTGACGGCGCGGCTCGCGCTCGTGGACGAGGCCGCGGTGTCGCTCGACCTCCAGTACTTCATCTGGCAGAGCGACGCGAGCGGTCACTTGCTCGCGGACCGCGTGCTGCACGCCGCGGACCGGGGCGTCAAGGTGCGGATACTCATGGACGACTTCGGCGTGGCGGGGAAGGGCGGAGACGTGCTGAAGCTCGACGCCCACCCGAACGTCGAAGTGCGCGTCTTCAACCCCTGGGCGCGGCGCGGAGCTCGGTTCCATACGGCAACGGAGTTCCTGATGCGGCCGATGCTGAATCGCCGCATGCACAACAAGACGTTCATCGCGGACGGCCGATTCGCCGTGCTTGGCGGCCGCAACATCGGCGACCGCTACTTCGGCATCTACCAGCCGTTCGTGCAAGACGATCTCGACGTGATGGTCGCGGGGCCGGCGGCGCGTGCCGTCATGGACACGTTCGACGTGTACTGGAACAGCGCGCACACGTATCCGATCGCGTTGTTCGAGCGCGACAGCCGGCCGCGCCAGCCCGTCGCGGAGACGAGCGAGGAGCTGCACGAGAGCATCGGCGAGCACGCGTGGATGCTCGAGCCGTTCACGGTCGAGCCGGCCGATTGGTCCGATTACCTCGAAGGGCTCGTCGCGTCGTTCTCGCCGGCCAGCAGCGAGCTCTTGTGGGAATCGCCGGACATCCTCGATCCGAGCCGCCCGCGCTTGTACGAGGACTTCAAGGCGTTCGTCGGGAGCGCGCGCGAGAAGGTGATGATCAGCTCGCCGTATTTCATACCCGACGCGGCGTTTCGCGACATGCTGCGCGAGCTCGTCGCGCGAGGCGTGCGCGTCGTCGTCGTCACTAACTCGCTCGCCACGAACAACCACGTCGTCGCGCACACGGGTTATCGGCGGTGGCGCCGCGAGTTGCTCGCGGCCGGTGTCGAGCTCTACGAGCTGCGCGCCGACGCCGAAGCCATCGAGATCTACGTCACGCCGCCCGCATCGGCGGGCCGGCTCGGCTTGCACACGAAGGCCGTCGTCGTCGACGAAGCGAGCGCGTTCGTCGGCTCGCCGAACGTCGATCCACGATCGATGGTGCTGAACACGGAGATCGGCCTCGTCGGCGAAGGGCGCGGTTTCGCGAGCCGCGTGGCCGCGCTCATCGAGCGCGACATCGCGCCCGCGAACGCCTGGCGCGTGACGATGGACGACGAGGGATGGCTCACCTGGACGAGCGGCGAGGAGGTGCTGCGCCGTCAGCCGGCGCAGGGCTTCATGCAGCGCATGATCGAGTTCCTGCTGAACCTGCTCCCGCTGAAGAATCAGGCGTGAGCGGCGGCCCTCGAGCTCGCGCCCGAGCGCCGGGGCGTCATCCGCGCATCAGCGCTCGAGAAGCTTGAGCTTGTCCTTGACGTCCTTCCACTCGTCGGCGTCGGGCGGCGCGGGCTTCGCCTTCGTGATGACGGGCCAGTTCTTCGCGAGCTCCGCGTTCAGCGCGAGGAACTGTTTTTGAGCCGCGGGCACGTCGTCCTCGGAGCAAATCGCCTCGACGGGGCACTCGGGCTCGCAGAGCGTGCAGTCGATGCACTCCTCGGGATCGATGACGAGCATGTTCGGGCCCTCGTGGAAGCAATCGACGGGGCACACCTCGACGCAGTCGGTGTACTTGCACTTGATACAGGCTTCCGTGACGACGAAGGTCATGAGCTTGGCTCCACCAGGGCGCGCCCGACGGGGCGCAGAACGAAGGGCCGGAATTCTGCTACAAACAGGGAGCAGGGCCAACCCCTCGGCGCGCTCGAAGTGCCGCCCCACTTCGACGTTTGGGGTCCCGCGAGGCGGCGTCGCCGGACGTCGCGGCTGTCGAAGTGAGACGCCGCTCCGTGCGGCGCCGCCTTCAGATTTGTTCGGGCGCGACTTCCACCACGAGCCCGTCGAGCTCGGGTTTGAGGACGATCTGGCAGCTCAAGCGGCTCGTGGGCCGGCGATCGAGCACGCAGCCGAGCATGCCGTCCTCCTGCGCGTCCGGCGGCGTGAGCTTCGCGGTCCATTCGGGGTCGACGTAGACGTGGCACGTGGCGCACGAGCAGGCGCCGCCGCATTCGGCGACGATGCCCCGGACGTCGTTGTCGACGGCGGCCTCCATGACGGTGGTGCCGGCCGGCGCCTCGACGACCTTCGGCGTGCCGTCCGGCTGAATATAGGTAACCCTAGGCATGCTCGGCGCTGCCTCGGGCAATATGCTTATGCATTTGAATTGCCTGAATCTTCGGCTTGGCGCGCCTATAATACGCGCTCAAATTGCTCCCCGGGCACATCGAGCCGCCAGGAGACCCCGGCAAAGGATTCGAGCTGTCGCGCGTCATGAAGGCCGCGGCGGCTCGCGCGTAGGCGGAGCGAAAGGGCGAGCGAGCCGCGCAGAGCGGCGTGGCGCGAGAGTGTCGGTCGAGTGACGAGCAGCATGGATTCGCAATCAGTAGTAGTTCGATTCGCCGGCGACTCCGGCGACGGCGTCCAGTTGATGGGCACGCAATTCGTCGCCGCCACAGCGCTCGCGGGCAACGACTTCGCGACGTTCCCCGATTATCCGGCCGAGATTCGGGCTCCGGCCGGCACCACGTTCGGCGTGTCGGCGTATCAGATCCACTTGGGCGCGCGGCCGATCACGACGGCCGGCGACGCGCCGCAGGTGCTCGTCGCGTTCAACCCGGCTGCGCTGAAGGTCAACTTGCCGCTGATCGCCGACGGCGCGCTGATCATTCTCAACATCGACAGCTTCACGAGCCGCGGGCTCGCGAAGGCCGGCTACGAGGAGGACCCGCGGCAGAGCGGGGCCCTCGACGGTTACCAGGTGATCGAGGTCGACATCACGAAGCACACGCTCGAGGCCACGGAGCAGTTCGGTTTGAGCAAGAGCGACGCCGGGCGCTGCAAGAACTTCTGGGCGCTCGGTCTCGTGCAATGGATGTTCAGCCGCAACGTCGCATCGATCGAGGACTGGATCAACAAGAAGTTTGCGCGCGATCCAACGATTCGCGACGCGAATCTCGCCGCGCTGCGCGCCGGCCACGCGTACGGCGAAACGGCCGAGCTCACGGCGGCCGTGCCGCACGTCGCGGCGAACACGGCGCAGTTCCCGCCCGGCGAGTATCGCGGCGTGCGCGGCAGCGAAGCGCTCGCGCTCGGGCTCGCGGCGGCCGGCGAGCTCGCCGACTTGGCCGTAATCTTCTGCTCGTATCCGATCACGCCGGCGTCGCCGCTCTTGCACCAGCTCGCGCGTTACGGGCATCTCGGCGTCGGCACGTTCCAAGCCGAGGACGAGATCGCCGCCGTCTGTGCCGCGATCGGCGCGTCGTACGGCGGCGCGATCGGGGTCACGTCGAGCTCGGGCCCCGGCATCGCGCTGAAGACCGAAGCGATCGGCCTCGCGATCAACGCCGAGCTGCCGCTCGTCGTCATCGACTCGCAACGCGGCGGTCCATCGACTGGATTGCCGACGAAGACGGAGCAGTCCGACCTCTATCAAGCAGTCTACGGACGCAACGCCGACGCGCCGGTGCCCGTGCTCGCGGCCCGTAGCCCCAGCGACTGCTTCGAGGTGGCCATCGAGGCCGTGCGCATCGCCGTGCGGCATATGACGCCCGTCATCCTGCTGACGGACGGCTACCTCGCGAACGCCGCCGAGCCTTGGCGCTTGCCGAACCTGGACGAGATCCCGCGCATCGAGGTCAACGCGCCCGGCCAGCGCGCGGAGGGCCGGGACCTTCCGTCGTTCATCTTCAATCGCAATCCCGAGACGCTCGGCCGGCCTTGGGTGGCGCCCGGCATGCCGGGGCTAATGTATCGCGTCGGCGGCATCGAGAAAGACATCCGCACGGGCAACATCTCGTACGACGCCGCGAACCATCAGGCGATGACTGATCTGCGCGCCGCGAAAGTCAGGTCCGTGGCCAAATTCATCCCTCCGCAGAAGGTCGCGCTCGGTCCCGAGAAGGGCTCGCTCGCCGTCGTCGGCTGGGGCTCCACGTACGGCGCGCTGTACCAGGCCGTGCGGGCGATGCCGGCGAAGGAGCGCGTGAGCCACATTCACATTCGCTACCTGAGCCCGTTCCCGGAGAATCTGGGCGAGCTCCTCGCGGGCTTCGACCGCATCCTCGTTCCCGAGATGAACATGGGCCAGCTCGCGACGCTCCTGCGCGACAAGCTCGGCGTCGAGGTCGTTCAATTCAACAAGGTTACGGGCCAGCCGTTCTTGATCGGTGAATTGGTGCAGAAGATCCGCAGCGTGCTCGGCGCGAAGCCGGCCGTGCGCGCAGTGGGTCGCGGAGAGCGGGCATGAGCGCGCAATTGCAGGCCAAGGACTTCGCTTCGTCGCAGGAGGTGCGATGGTGCCCGGGGTGCGGCGACTACGCCGTGCTGAAGGCCGTGACCAAAGCGCTCGCCGACGTCGGCGCGGCGCCCGAGAAGACGGTGTTCGTCTCCGGTATCGGCTGCTCGTCGCGCTTCCCGTATTACATCGAGACGTACGGCTTCCATACGATCCACGGCCGGGCGCCGGCGATCGCAACGGGGCTCAAGCTTGCAAATCCCGAGCTCGACGTGTGGGTGGTGACGGGCGACGGCGATGGCTTGTCGATCGGCGGCAACCACTTGCTGCACGCGCTGCGCCGCAACGTCGGGTTCAAGATCTTACTGTTCAACAACGAGATCTACGGCCTCACGAAAGGCCAGTACTCGCCCACGTCGCGGGCCGGCACGCGCTCGCCGTCGAGCCCGGC
>JBBIJV010000022.1:0-25738 GCA_037445815.1 Rhodospirillaceae bacterium | reverse complement strand
ATCGCCGGTCAGCAGGCGATGGGCGAGCTCCGTCATGGCGGTGAGATCGCCTTGCAAGCTCGCGCCTTTCAACGCTGCCATCGCTTCGGCGAATCGGCCGGCTCGGTCGAGCTCGAGGGCCGCCTCGATGCCGGTGGCCCGTGATGTCCCGCTCATAGAGGCAGAGAAGTCTACTGCGCTCGGGTTCCGCGGGCACGGGAGAAGCGGCCGCACGCTAAGCCGGCAACGCCGGCGCACGCCTCGGACGCAACGAGACGGTGGCCGGCGCCGGCCACCGTCTCGTTGCTACGCCGCATCGCCATCGTCGCCTGAGAGCGGGACTTCCCGTGCTCGGCGCTTAAAAATCCATCGTGAGGTTCAGCAAGTAGCGCCGGCCGACCAAGTCGTCGAACGGGCTGAACGTGCCGAAACCGTTGCGCGGATCCCTGATGTCGTAGCCGCCCGGCCGCGGCTCCTTGTCGAACAGGTTGTTGACGTTCAACGAGATGTTCACGGGTCCGAAGGTCGTGCCCGCCGACAGGTTGAACAGGCTCGTGGACTTGTAGCCCGTGATCTGTTGGTTCCGCTCGAGCGTCGGCGCCTGCGTGCCGTCGGCGCTGGCGGTAATCGCAAACGTGGTTGGCGTATCGGTCCCGTCGCGATAGTTCCAGGAGAGCGTCACACGGTGACGGCTGCCCCAGGCGTAGGTGACACCGGTATTGGCGCGGAACTTCGCGGCGCCGCCGAAACCCGCGTAGTCGCCGAGGCGATCCGCGCCGTAGCGCTGAATCTGGTCGATCAGGTAGTTCATCATCGAGTTGACCTGCAGCGACCCTCGGGCGACGTCGAAGCTCCAGCGGAAGCTCATGTCCACGCCGCTGATCTCGAGCTCGCCCTCGTTGCGGAAGCTGTTGTAGACGCGCACGATTTGGCCCGTCGACGGGTCGCGCTCGATCAACTCGCAGAAGCCGAGCGGGTCGTCGAGCGAATAGCTCGGGTTCAGGCCGTTGACGTTGAAGCAGCTGTTCACGATCGTCGAGGTCTGCTGCACCTCGATCGGATCCGTCACTTTCGCCTTGTACCAGTCGACGGTTCCGGTGAACGCCGCGTCCGTCGACGCGAACGCGACGCCGAGCGTCCATGTGTCGCCCCTCTCGTTCGCCAGATCCTCGTTGCCGACGATCAGAGCGGCGCCGCCGCCGAGATCGAAGGCGTTGGGATCCGCGTGGAAGTCCGTGGCGTTGTTGCCGCCCCAGGCGTTGATTTGCGCAGAGCACAGCGCCTGCAGCGCGGCGCGGTTCGGGTTGGCGGCCACGTTGTACGCGGTACCGAACTGAGTGCTGAGGTTCGCGTTCGTGCGGCAAGGGTCCGTTGGAGCGCTGCTGAACTGCGAGCTGCCGCTCGGTGTGGCGAAGAGCTCGGACATGTTCGGAGCTCGCTCCGCCCGGTTATAGCCGCCTCGCACGCGCACGCGCGCTCCGGGCGCCCAGCTGGTCAGGAACTTGTACGTGCTCACGTCCTGTCCGGTGCTGTACGACGAGGCGCGCGCGCCGAGCTCGAGCTCCAATCTACGCGCCACGGGAACCAACAGCTCTCCATAGACTTCGTCGACCGACACGCTTTCGTCGATGCTGCCCGAAGCGAATTGACCCGCGGAGGCGTCGTTCGTGTAGTCGCGCTCGCGCAGCGAGTCCGGCACGTATTGGTAGTCGTTCTCGCGATAGCTCAAGCCGACGGCCGTGCGCAGCTCGCCGCCGCGCATGTCCACGATGGGACCCTGCACGAACGCCTCGTAGATGCGCTGCTTCATCAGGTTGCGGTCCACTTGGTTCGATTGGATGGCCTCGATGCAGTCCGCCGAGATGACGAGGTTGGGGTCGAACGGATTGAGGCCGCTCGTACAGGTCAGGAACTTCGACGTCGGCCCGTTTTCCACGAAACCCCGGCCGTAGTTCGGCGCGGAGATGATTTTCGTGTAGTTGACCATCGAGGAGAACCCGTCGTAGTTCGTGTGGGTTTGCGAGTCGCCGTAGGAGGTGTAGAACTCCCAGGTCCAGTCGGTGGCGAAGTCCCCCCGCAGACCGGCCGCGAGCTGATAGAGCCGCCCGGTATTCTTCGTGCCGCGAGGCGGCAGGGCCGTGAGCTGCTGACTGAGCAGCCAGCCGGAGGTCGGTCCGCATTTCGCGAGCGGCAGCCCGGTATTGGGATCGATCTGGACCGTGTATTGGGCGCCGCTGTTGGGATTCGTCTGCACGCCCGGCCCGCCCGGATTAACGGCCAATGAATAGACGTTGCAATCGGAGAGGCCGCGGAACGGGTTGTTGCCGGTGTTCGCGATTACGGCGTTCGGTCGGGATTGGAGGAGAACGCGCAGCTCTGCCGGCACGGGGAACGCTTGCGCCATCGTGCAACCGCCCATGTCGGGACAGTTCGTGCCCTTCGTGCCGCCGACGCGGTATTCCGGCAACGTTGCGCCCATGGGCTGCGCGGCTGTTGGAACCTGCACGAGCGACGGCAGGTAGATGTCGTTGCCGCCGAACGGGATGACCGCGCCGAAACCGCCCTGGTACGGCGCCGGCTCACGCCGCGTTCGCGTATCCGAGGAAGCGAAGTGGAAGTTCGCGAAGGCCTCCATCCCGTTATCGAAGTCGTAGGTGCCGCGCGCGAAGAGGTTGTAGGCCTCGCGCGGACTCGTGAGCCAGCGGCCGTAGTCGACGCGATTGCCGGCGCTCGGATTGCAGGGCTCGCCCGCAAATGGTGCGTAGGCACTGACGCCCGTCGCGACGAACGTGCAGGCGACCTCGTCGGGATACTCCTCGGTGCCGAGCGCCGTTCCGCTGTAGCCCTGCGGCCCGAAGTACGTCGTGACGCCGTTGACGACGGCCTGGGACCCGCGCACGAACAGTGTGCCGTCGGCATTGAAGTGGTAGCCCCAGAAGAGCGCCGGCCCGGGGAAGCTCGTGACACCGCCGGTGGCGGTGGCGACGCAGTTCAAGGGCTGCCCGGTACTGGGGTCTGGGCAGTTGCGGTCGGCGAAGACCTGGTTGACGGCGGCCTGCGTCGGCCCGTTGCCGCTCCAAGCTCTCTGTAGCGTTTGAAACGTACCCCTGGCGCCGCCCGGCGAGTAGAACGGCTCCCAGGCGAACAGGTAGTCGCCGGCGCCGGAGTAGGGCGACTCCATGACCTCGCGGAAATGGTCTCGTTCCGCCCAGTACGACGGCTCGCGCTTCGTGTATTCGAGACCAACCAAGGCGTGCGCGCGTTCTCCGACGCTGCTTCCGATCAGAACTCCGAGCTGGTACTCCTCGCCGTCGCTGACTTCGTTGGCGCCGCCGCGCATCCGCACGCTCATGCCTTCGAAGCTGTCGCGGAACTTGATGTTCGTGACGCCCGCGAGCGCGTCGGCGCCGTACACGGCCGAAGCGCCGCCCGTGATGACTTCCACGCCGGCGATGGCGATGGACGGAATCGTGTTCAGATCCACCGTCATCGACGCGTTCGTCGGCATGGCGCGATGGCCGTCGATCAACGTCAGCGCACGGTTCGCGCCCAGACCACGTAGATTCACATTGGCGGCGCCGGGCACGACGATGCCGATCATGCCGGCGTTGTCAGGCAAGAGGGACATGTTGAACATATCGCCCGTGCCGCGACCGCCGTCGACGCCGTTCGCGCCTTGCAGCGACGTCACGGCGGCGCCGCTCATGCCGGGACCGCCGACCATGAACTGCGGCAAGTCGTTGAGGGCTTCCTCGACCGATACGAATGCGTTGTCTTCGAGCTGTTGCCGGTCGATCGTGATGAGCGGGCTATTGGATTCGAGATCGCGGCGAACGATTCGCGAGCCCGTCACGATGACCTCTTCAGGTTCGTTGGCGGCATCGGCGGACCGCTCCTGCGCGAGCGCCGAATGATTCTTGGCGCCGACTGACAGGGCCGCCGAGATCGATAAGGCCAGATACGACTTACGTAACGTCGCTGCGTTCGTCTTCATTATCTCCCCCCCCCGGGATGTCGCAAGACCGATTGACTAAAGTCGCTGGAAAGAACGTCGGGGATGTGCGCCCCTATTGGTGTAGTGGTGTTGCAGGATTCAGGAAGACCGCACGCATGGGGTCACAATCCTTATAACGCTATATATCAGAACAGATTCGTGGCACGCAATCCGAACGCGAACGTCGACGCGAGGTTTCAGCAGTACTAGCAGCAGCGGTCCCAGCACGCGGGTGGTTGCCGAAGAAGACCGCCGCCCAACAGCCGAACGGCGCCCTTGCGCGATCGACGGCGCGCCGAGGAGATCGCGCCGCCTGCGCTAGCTGCGGAATGCTTGGCCGGCAAACCGATGATGGGTCGCAACAGCGGCAGCGGGCTCACGTGCACCGAAATAAGCTGTAATCTCGCGTGCATGACGGCCGGCGAACGCGAAATCTCGCTCAGGGAGGAGTTGGGATCCTCGCGCGCGCACACCGCTCACGTCGGCTCGCCGTGAGCCGTGCGCCCGCGGAGATCGTCGCCGCGCGGCGGGCGACGCGATATCGGCTCGATTACCCGCCGTCGCTGCCGATCAGCGCTCTGCGTGAAGAGCTGCTCGCCGCGATCGTGGCCCACCGCGTGCTCGTGGTTTGCGGCGACACGGGCAGCGGCAAGACGACACAGCTGCCGAAGCTGTGCCTCGAGGCTGGCCGCGGCATCGCCGGCATGATCGGCCACACGCAGCCGAGGCGCATCGCCGCGCAAGCCGTCGCGAGCCGGCTCGCGTCCGAGCTCGACGTCCGCGTCGGGGAGTCCGTCGGCGTGACGGTCCGGTTCACGGACCAGACGCCGCCAACGGCGCTCGTGAAGGTCATGACGGACGGGATCCTGTTGAACGAGATCGCGAGCGATCGCCGTCTCGAAGCCTACGACACGCTGATCATCGACGAAGCGCACGAGCGCAGCCTCAACATCGACTTCGTGCTCGGTTACTTGAAGCGCCTCGAGCGCGAGCGGCCCGATCTCAAGGTCATCGTCACGTCGGCGACGATCGATCCCGAGCGATTCGCCGAGCATTTCGGCGGCGGCACGCCGATCGTACGTATCCCGGGGCGCAGATTCCCGGTGACGGTGCGCTACCGACCACGGGCCGACGACGAGGATCTTGCAGCGGCCATCGTCGACGCGACGCGTTCGTTGGCCACGGAACCCCTGCCCGACGACGATCGCATCCGCGACATGCTCGTGTTCTTGCCCGGCGAGCGCTGGATTCGCGATGCCGAGCACGCGCTGAAGCGCTTCGGGCCGAAAGGCTACGAGCTGCTGCCTCTCTACGCGCGTCTGACGACGGCGCGGCAGCGCAAGATACTCGAGCCCGGCAAGGCGCCGCGAATCGTGCTCGCGACGAACATCGCCGAGACGTCGTTGACGGTGCCGCGAATCCGCTACGTCGTCGACTCCGGGCTCGCGCGCGTGAGCCGCTATGGCACCCGACACCGTGTGCAAAGCCTCGGCGTCGAGCCGATCGCGCAGGCGAACGCCGCGCAGCGGGCAGGCCGCTGCGGCCGCTTGGCGTCCGGCATCTGCGTGCGGCTCTACTCCGAAGAAGATTTCGAGGCCCGGCCCGCGTTCACAGAGCCCGAGATCCTGCGAACGGGATTGGCCGGCGTGCTTCTTCGGCTCGAAGCGCTGAAGCTCGGACCAATCGACGAATTCCCGTTCATAGACGCCCCGCCGAAGAAGGCCGTCGCCGACGCGTATCAGTTGCTGCACTTGCTCGGCGCCGTCGACGACGAGCGCCGGCTCACGAAAGACGGCGCCCTGATGGCGCGGCTGCCCGTCGATCCGCGCCTTGCGCGGCTGCTCGTCGTCGCCAACTTCAACGGCGCCTTGCGCGAGGGCCTCGTCATCGCCGCGGCGCTCAGTGTGGTCGATCCCCGCGAGCACGGCGCGGACCCCGATGCGGCGCGCCGTAAGCACGAATCGTTCGCCGACGCGCGCTCGGAGTTCGTCGGCTACTTGAACCTTTGGACGGCGTATCGGCAGGCGCGCCGCGGCGGCGAGCGCGCGCTGCGTAACTGGGCGAAGGATCATTATCTTTCCGTCGCTCGGCTTCGCGAGTGGCACGACGTGCACGATCAACTGCACGAGCTCGTGCAATCGCTGCGCTGGCGCACGCGTCAGCACGCCGCCGACTACCGCGCGATCCATCAGGCGGTGCTCGCGGCCTTCATCGATTTCATCGCGGAGCACGAGGACGGGCTCGTCTATCGCGGGATGCGCGAGTCGCGCGCGCAGCTCTTCGCCGGCACGCCGCTCGCGAAGAAGCGGCCGCGTTGGCTCGTGGCCGCCGAGCGCGTCGCGACGGAGCGGAGCTATCTACGCACCGTTGCGCAGGTGAACCCGCGCTGGGCGCTGCGCGTGGCGCCGCACCTCGTGCGGTTCGAATACGCCGACCCGAAATGGGATGTCGAGCGCGGCCAGGTGACGGCGCGCGAGGTCGTGACGCTGTTCGGCATGACGCTCGCGAGCGAGCGCCGCATCGACTATGGGCGCGTGGCGCCGAAGGAAGCGCGGCAGATCTTCCTCGCCGAAGCGCTCGCGGCCGATCGAGTGGGGTTCGCGAGCGGCGAGCCGGAGTTCCTCGCGTACAACCGCGCCGTCATTCGTTACGTGCTCGACGCGGAAGCGAGGCTCCGCAAACGCGACCTGTTCGTCGGCGAAGCGGGCGTCGCGGCGTTCTACGACGACCGGCTGCCGCAAGCGGTTCACGACCGCGCAAGCCTCGCGACCTGGGCGACGCCCGAGCGTGCGCGAGCGCTGCTCATGACCCGGAGCGACGTGCTGGCGCGCGACCCGGGCGACCTCGCCGCGCAGGGCTATCCGGACGAGCTCGCGCTCGCCGGTCAGCGGCTGCCTCTGCGCTACGCGTTCGAGCCCGGCAGTGAGGCGGACGGGATCACCGTGACGGTTCCACGGGCGCTCCTGGCCGCCATTCGGCCCGTCGAGCTGGATTGGCTGGTGCCGGCCCGCGTGCACGAGAAAGTCGTGGCCTATCTGCGTGCGCTGCCGAAAGAGCAACGGCGGCTGCTCGTCCCGTTGCCGAGCACGGCGACCGATGCGCTGGGGGCGATGTTGGGCGCGGTGTCGCGGCAACCGCTCGCAGTCGCGCTGGCGGAAGCGCTGCGCGAAGTGCGCGACTTCGGCGCGGACCCGAGCGCCTTCGACGAGCGCGCATTGCCGCCGCACTTGAAGCTGCGCGTCGCGGTCGTCGACGCGAACGGGCGCCTGCTGGCGGCGGGTCGCGACGTTGCCGCGCTCAAGCGCGAGCTCGGGGCGGCGGCCGGCGACTCCGCGGCCGCTGCGGCGCCTGCGCATTGGCGGCGCACGGGCCTAACGCGGTGGGATGTCGGCGATTTGCCGGAATCCGTCGTCGTCGCGCAGCGGCCACGCCCCTTGGCACTGTATCCGGCGCTCGTCGATAGCGGCGGCCGCGTGGATCTCGAGCTCCGGCCGCCGGGCCCGGCCGCCGTCGCCGAGCATCGCACCGGCGTACGCCGACTGCTCCTCAAATCGTTGCCCCAGCAGACGGCATTGATCCGCGATCGCGCGCTTGCGGACCATGCTCTCGTGCTCGCCTACCACGGAGTCGGTGACGGCGCCGCGCTCGTCGACGACCTCGCTTGCGCGGCTGCCGAGCAAGCGTTCGAGCTCGATCCGCCCGTGCGGACTGCCGACGAATTCGCCGCGCGGCTCGATCGCGGTCGCGGGCAGCTCGTCGCCGAAGCCGAGGCGCTGCGCGAGCTGCTCGCGGAAATACTACCCCTGCATCGCGCGCTGCGCCGCGCGCTCGGGTCGGGAGCCGTCACGGGTGCGCACGCCGAACTCCGCGCCGATCTCGAGGCGCAGCTCGCAGAGCTGGTCGGCCCGGCGATGCTGCGCAACACGCCTCGCGAGTGGCGCAAGCACCTGCCACGCTACTTGCGGGCCGCCGAAGAGCGCTGGCAGAAACGGGGCCAACGAAGGCAGGCAGACCTTGCGGCCGAAGCGCGCGCGGCCGCGGCGCGCCTCGCGCGCTGGCGCGCATCGCAGCCGGAAGGGGTGCCATGGCCGCCTGGTATCGTGGAATACCGCTGGCTCGTCGAGGAGTTTCGCGTCTCGCTGTTTGCTCAGCAGCTCGGCACGGCTCGCCCCGTGTCGGCGAAACGCTTGGAGGAAGCCTGGCGTAGAGCGCTCGCCGCCGCCTGAGAGCGGCTCGGCCTAGCCCTTAGCGCGGCAGCGGCGGCCCGCTACGGATTCGCGGCTGGCTCGGAGCTGTTGAACATGTCGCGCGTCATCCGCCACTCACCGTCGGGTTGACGCTGATAGATTCGCAGGAAGCTGCCGCTGACCTCGAACGGGCGTTGAGCGGCGCCTTTCGGCCTTGCGATCATCGTGAACGTGCCGCGCTGAAAGGCGAGGTTGCCGTCGATGACGGTCTCGACGGGCGTCCAGGTCTCGCTGAAGTCGTAGCGCTCGAAGGCCGAGCGGTTCAGCTCGTCGTTTGCGGTTTTGCCGATGATGGGCTCGCTGTTCGGCGGCAGCATGACGTGGCCGTCGGTCGTGAGCCTCGACAACGTGGCGATGTCTTCTTCGTTGATCGACTTCAGATACTGCTCGTTGAAGGCCGTGATGGCCCTCAAGTCCTCCTCGAACGAGGGCTGCGTTCCGCCGCAGCCGGCGGAGATCAGCGCCGCGCCGAGCGCGACGTACAAAAGGGGCGCTTTCATCGATGCGTCTCCGAGGCGCGGGCCGCGGCGGGGATTTCTCCGGCGCGATGCACGCGCGGTGCTCCGGGTTATGGTAACGGTTGGCCGGACGCTCCGCCGCTCGAAGCTTCGCTACGCGGGCAGCGTGCGCAAGCGCATCGTGCGCGCGACGGCCGCGAGCAGCACCAGCGTGCCTAGCGCCGCCCCGACCGCGCGCTCCCAAGGCTCGACGCCCGCGAGCAGAAGCCACGAGCCCCAGCCCGAGCCGGCGATGCCGAGCAATCCGGCGATCCCCGCCGTCGGCCACAGAAACTCCGCGTGGAGCAGCACTACGCCGGCGCCGAGCCAGGCGAGCCCCGAGGCGCTCGGCGCCAGTTGCAGGAAGGCGAGCAGCGTGAGCAACGTCGCGGAGACGGCCGCGAATACGGCTACGAAGCGGTGCGAGTGCGCCGCGTAGAGTCCCGCGACGATGGCCGCGAGCAGCGACACGAACATGCCGATCGGATGGCAGAGCAGGGCGACGGCGAGCGGCATCGGCGGATTCCTCGATCCCACGACCATAGTCGCCGCGGGGTCGGCCGCGAAGCGCCATTTCGGGCCGATTCGGCGCCTTATCTTTGGCCGGCCGCGAGCCCGGGCGGTATAGTGCGCGTGGCCGAAGACCCGATTTGATCATGACTCAAGCCCACGTCCCGAGCGATTGGCACCCGGCGAGCTGGCAGAGCCGGCACGCCGCGCAGCAACCCACGTACCGGGATCGCGCGGCGCTCGAGAACGTGCTGGCGCAGCTCTCGAGGCTGCCGCCGCTCGTCACGACCTGGGAGGTGGAGAACCTGAAGGCGCAGCTCGCGAAGGCGCAGTGTGGCGAAGCGTTTCTGCTGCAAGGCGGTGATTGCGCCGAGAGCTTCGACGAGTGCACGTCGGAGAATGTCGTGCAGAAGCTCAAGATCCTCCTCCAGATGTCGCTCGTGATGCTCGTGGGGCTCAAGAAGCCGATCATCCGTGTGGGCCGAATGGCGGGCCAGTACGCGAAGCCGCGCAGCGCCGACTACGAGACGAAGGACGGCGCCTCGCTGCCGAGCTACCGAGGCGACACGATCAATCGCCCGGGGTTCACGGCCGCCGATCGTGAGCCGGACCCGACGCTGATGCTGCGCGGCTACGAGCGCGCGGCGCTGACGCTGAACTTCATCCGCTCGTTGATCGACGGCGGGTTCGCGGATTTGCACCATCCCGAGAACTGGGATCTTGCGTTCGTCGGGGAGTCCGGGCTCGCGTCGGACTATCACCGGCTCGTGCAGTCCGTGTCGGACTCGCTCGAGTTCTTCGAGGCGATCACGGGCGAGCCGATGCACGAGACGCATCGCGTCGAGTTCTTCACGTCGCACGAAGGGCTGCACCTGCCGTACGAGCAGGCGCAAACGCGGTTCCTGCCGCACCGCCGCCGCTGGTACAACCTGACGACGCATTATCCGTGGATCGGCATGCGCACGGCCGATCTCGCCGGCGCGCACGTAGAGTACTTCCGCGGCATCGCTAATCCCGTGGCCGTGAAGATCGGCACGAGCGTTACGGACGAGCATTTGCAGCAGCTCGTCCACGTGCTGAACCCGAACAACGAGCCCGGACGGCTCACGCTCATCACGCGGTTCGGCGCGAAGAGCATCGATACGCACTTGCCGCGCGTCATTCGCGCCGTGCGCGCCACGGGAGCCGGCGTCGTCTGGGTCTGCGATCCGATGCACGGCAACACGGAGACGACGGCCGAGGGGTACAAGACGCGGCGCTTCGACAACATTCGGGCCGAGCTCCGCTCCGCGTTCCGCATCCACCAGGAGCTCGGCAGCTGTCTCGGCGGCGTTCACCTCGAGCTCACCGGCGACAACGTCACGGAGTGCATGGGCGGCGCGCGCGGGCTCAAGGAGTCTGACCTTGCGCGCGCGTACAAGTCGCAAGTCGATCCGCGGCTCAACTACGAGCAGGCGATGGAAATCGCCATGCTCATCGCCGGGCGGCTGCGCACGCACGACTAGGACCGGTGCGGTCGTGAGCCGCGATCTCCAGGAACAACCCGTTGCGCCCGCGGTGCACGAGCCCGCGGCCGCGTTCGATCCGGCGACGGTGCTCGCGCACCTGACGCACCGGCCCGGCGTCTACCGGATGCTCGACGCCGCCGGCACCGTCATCTACGTCGGCAAGGCGCGCGACCTCAAGCGGCGCGTGACGAGCTACTTCCAGGGCAGCCGCGCGCACGACGCGAAGACGATCGCGATGATCCGAAGCGTCGCGGGGATCGAAGTGACGGTCACGCGCACCGAGGTCGAGGCGCTGATGCTCGAGTACAACCTCATCAAGGAGCACCGGCCGCGCTTCAACGTGATGTTGCGCGACGACAAGAGCTACCCGTACATCCTGCTCGAGACCGATCATCCGTTTCCGAGGCTTTCGTTCTATCGCGGCCCGCGCACGTCGAAGGGCCGGCTGTTCGGCCCATACCCGAACGCGGGCTCGGTGCGCGAGTCGTTGAACCAGCTGCACAAGCTGTTTCAGCTGCGCCAATGCGAGGACAGCTACTTCGAGAACCGCAGCCGGCCGTGCATGCAGCACCAGATCGAGCGCTGCACGGCGCCTTGCGTCGGGCTCATCAGCCGGGAGGATTACGCGCGCGACCTCGAGCACGCCGTCTTGTTCCTCGAAGGCCACAGCGACGTCGTGACGGCGCGGCTCGCGGAGCGCATGGAGCAGGCGTCGGCGGCGCTGCAGTTCGAGCGTGCGGCTCAGTATCGCGACCAGCTCGCGCGGCTCAAGAACGTGCAGTCGCAGCAGCTCATGGCGCGTGTCAGCGGCGACTTCGACGCCGTCGGCATGGCGGAGGACCACGGCATCGTCTGCGTCGCCGTGATGTTCTTTCGCGGCGGGCGCTCGCTCGGCACGCGCAGCTTCTTCCCGAAGCTCGTCAAAGGCGCCGGCGACGACGAAATCATTCGCGCCTTTCTGTTGCAGTACTACGGCGGGCGCGAGGCGCCGAGAGAAATCCTCGTGAGCCATTCCGTGCCGGAGGCCGCGGCGCTCGCCGAGCTCCTGTCGGCGCAATCGAAGAAAAAAGTGGGCATCAAGTCGCGCGTGCGCGGCCATCGCGCGCGGTTCGTCGAGATGGCCGTGACGAACGCGCGCTTGAGCGCGGAGCTCCGTTACCAGGCAAGCGCGTCGTACGAGCGGCAGCTCGAGGAGCTCGCCGAGGTCTTGGGGCTCGACGAGCCGCCGAGGCGGCTCGAGTGCTTCGACGTGAGCCACACGGCCGGCGAGGCCACCGTCGCTTCGTGCGTCGTATTCGGCCCGGAAGGCCCGCTGAAATCCGACTACCGGCGCTTCAACGTGGCAGACGTGGCGCCCGGCGACGACTACGGCGCCATGACGCACGCGTTGGCGCGGCGCTACGCGCGCGTGCAGAAAGGCGAGGTGCCGATGCCGGACGTGCTGTTCATCGACGGCGGGCCCGGTCAGCTCGCACGCGCGATCGCCGTGATGCAGGAGCTGAAGTTACCGGGCTCGCGCCTCGTCGCCGTGGCCAAGGGGCAAGACCGAAAGCCGGGACGCGAGAGCTTGTACTTGCCCGACCGCACGGATCCGCTGCGTTTGCCGCCGAGCTCTCCGGCATTACACTTGATTCAGCAAGTGCGCGACGAAGCGCATCGGTTCGCGATCACCGGGCATCGCGCGCGGCGGCAAAAAGCGCGCACGCGCTCGCCGCTCGAAGACATTCCGGGCCTCGGGCCGAAGAGGCGACGCGAGCTTCTGAGGCAGTTCGGCGGCTTGCAGGCGGTGACGCGCGCCGGTATCGACGATTTGCAGCGGGTGAAGGGCATTTCTCGGCCGCTGGCCGAGGCGATCTACGAACGGTTCCACGCCGGGTGACGGCGAGACGATGAAGCTCAACCTGCCGAACGCACTCACTTGGTTTCGCGTCGTCGCGATCCCGCTCATCGTCGCCGTCTTCTACGGCCCCGAGCTTTTCGGGTGGCAGGAGACGTGGGCACGGCCCGCCACCGGCCTGCTGTTCGGGCTCGCCGGCATCACGGACTACTTCGACGGGTATCTCGCCCGGCGCCTCAAGCTCACGTCGAGCTTCGGCGCGTTCTTGGATCCCGTCGCCGACAAGCTCATCGTTTCGACGGCGCTCGTGCTGCTCGTGCAGGCCGATCCGCACATCACCCTGGCGCTCGTCGCCGCGATCATCATCGGGCGCGAGATCACCGTTTCCGCGCTCCGCGAGTGGATGAGCCAAATCGGCGCGCGGGCCCACGTCGCCGTGAGCATCTTCGGCAAGTGGAAAACGACGCTACAGATCATCGGTATCAGCTTGATGCTGTACCGGGAGCCGCTGTTCTCGATCGACGTCTATCGCGTCGGCGAATGGCTCGTGTACGTAGCTGCGGCGCTCACGCTGTGGTCGATGATCGACTATCTGCGGGCAGCTTGGCCCGCGATGCGGGACCGCGAGTGAAGGTTCACCGGGCCGTTGCCGGCTGGTGCGTCGGGCCTTAGAATGGCCGCCTCGAAGCGGGAATAGCTCAGTTGGTAGAGCACGACCTTGCCAAGGTCGGGGTCGCGAGTTCGAGTCTCGTTTCCCGCTCCATCTTTTCCTCTTCCACGAGCCCGGTCGGGCTCGGTTAGGCGCGCGCGGACGATCGTCTGCGGCGCGCCGACGACGTCAGGGCGGGCAGGTGGTCTGGCGGCTGCTTCCCTCGATTCTTTCGAAGCAACCGACGTCCTCGGGCGGGTTTCGCCCGCGCCGGGGAGGTCGACGTTCGCGTCGATGTTCGCGCGGTAGTAGCCCGCGCGCGCGAACATGTGAGCGTCGCCGGCCGTGAACCGCGGGACGAGGGCCACCTTGTACATCGTCATGTCGCTGCCGTCGATCTCGCGCACGACGAGCGCGCAAACGGTGTTGGGCACGCAAGGCGTGCCGAACCCGTCGAGCGAGGCGTAGCGAGCCGCCCCGACCTCGAGCGCCCACTTGCGCGTGAAGCCGAAGCCGATGTCGATCGCGAGGGCGGGAACGTCGTCGTCGATGACTCCGTTGTAGGGCGCGCCGAGCGGCAGGTCGGAGCTTGCATACGCGAGCTTCGCAACGGCGTACGGTTCGGCAATCGCGGCCGCCGGGATGCTCAAGGCAGTCAGCGCAATGTACGGCGCCCTCATGGCACTCACTCCGCCCTTGATTGTGCGCCAACTGCAATATCTGCGCCATGCACATGTGAAGGGCGTCGAGATCGAGCGGCGGCGCCGGCGTGCGCCGATCGTCGCTGCGGCCTTCACGGCGCTCGCTGCGGAGGAGCCGTCGGCGTTGCAATAACCGTTCCACGATTTGAAATACTCAAAAGTCGACGCCGATCGTGAGCTGCAGACGCTCGACCTCGTCGCGTCGGAACGGGCTCGCGCCGCGCCGGCGCGCGTCGAGCGGTACCGCATAGCTCACGCCGAGCACGCCGAGCGGAATTCGCACTCGGAATACGATGCCCACGGATTGCTTGAGCTCCGAAGCGTCGAAGCCGTAGTCGAGCGCGAAACCGGCTTCGTCCGCGAACACGGTATCGCCCGCGGAAAATGCGTTGCCGACGTCGTAGAAAAAGCCGCTCCGGACGCGCTCTTCCCAACGCCGCGGCCACGCCGCCAGCCATTCTGCCTGCGCCGCGACGAGCAGATCGCCGCCGTACGGGCGGCCGAGGCTGTCGCGCGGGCCCAGCGAGCCGTCACGATAGCCGCGCACGGTGCCGGGGCCGCCGGCGAGCCAGTTCATGTAAGGCGGAAGAGACGGCAGGTCGCTGCCGGCGTACGGCGCGCCGATGCCGAGCCGCGTCGTCAGCGTCGCCGTCCAGCGTTCCCCGACCGGCCAGTAGCGAGTGGCGTCGTAGTCGATGCGGTAGTAGCGAACGTCGCTACCGCGCAGCGTCGCGCGCAGCGCGAGCGTTTGGTCGCGGCCGACCGTCGGGAACGTGCCGGCGTCGCGCGTGTCGTTCGACCAGCGCAGCAGAAAATCGGCGGTCTTGAGCGATGCAGAGAGCGAGGCGAGGCCACTCGGCATGTCGCCGGCCGCCGCGACCCAGCGGCGCAGCTGCTCGCTCGAGCCCGCGGCGGCTGCGATGTCGACGTCGGCCACGTTCACGCCAAGAGCGAGCCATGAGTCGTGCCGGCGCTCGGCCGTAAGCGTTGCCGCGTCCGCGCCGGCCAGCAGGTCCGCCGGCGGCGCGATTCGATAGGCGTACTCGAGCCGAGCGCTGCGAAGCTCCGTGTCGACGCTCGAGCTGTCGACGGTCAGGCGGTCGATTCGCCGTGCTTCGAGCCCGACCGTGCGGCTCACGCCCTCCGGGCGCGCGTACCGATTCGTGTGGTTGATCTCTCCGGAAAAGAAGAGCTCGTTTCCTTCGGCGCGCACCTCGAATCGCTGGCCGGTTCCGAGCACGTTCTCGTCGACGAAGTAGCCGTGCACCCGCGCGCGCAGCGCACCCGAGTAGGCGCCGCCGGCGCCGTAGCGTTTTGCCGGCCCTTCGACGATGCGGATTTCGACGTCGACGAGGTCGACGTTGCCGCCGACGGGATGCAGCTCCGCGGACACGCTCGCGACGTACGGCAGCCGCTCGAGGCGCGCGAGCGAGCGATCGAGCGCCACGGTGTTCAAGTACGTCCCTTCGAGCTGCAGCAACTCGCGGCGCAGAACTTCGTCGTTGACGTGCTCGACGCCGGTGAACTCGATGCGCCGCACGTAGACGCGCGAGGACTGGCCTGCCGCCGGCGCAACGAGCCAGGACGCGACGAACGCGACTGCAAGCCAGGCGGCCATGCTCGTCCGATCTGAGCGTGCCCGTCCGGCGCGCCGCAAGCGCATCGACTGTTGCCTCCTTCGGCCGAAACGGCGGCGCGTCAGCGAACAGCGGCCGTGCGGTCCGTTTCGCGCGCCGCGACGAAGTCCAGCTCGACGAGCCGTTGGGTGGGCTCGTTTGCGATCGAGTCGGCCGGCGCTTCGAACTGCCGGCCCTCCATCGTCGCCGATCTCGCTGTGCATAAGAGACGGTCTCTGCGAGCATCGTATCGCGACGACTCCACGATCACGTAGCCCGAAGGCTCCCAGTATCCCGGCGAGCTGGTGACCTCCCAAGCCGAGTGCCAGCGCCGGTAATAGTTCCAGCGCGGATAGTAATACCAGCAGTACGAATCGCCGAGGGCAATGCCGTCCGGCCCGCGCATGTACGGACAACGTCTCGTTCAACCACATTCTGCCGGACGGCACGGTGCTCATGCAGCGGGCCGAAACGTTGGCGCGCGGCGTCGAGATCGAAGGCGCCTGCAAACCGAGCGACGCGTTCGAGCTTCGCCTCAGCTGCCGGAGCAGAAGCCCGAGTACGAGAGCTTCACCGGCTCTGCGCTCGACAACACCGGCGCTGAGCCGCGGCGGTCGGGTCTACATGAGCGTTGCGTACGTCGACGACCGGGGCAGCAGCGACGTCATCTACATGGCGCGGCCGCTGTTCGGCCGATCGTTCGAGCGTCGATGGACTACCGGCTCTGACCGCGCGGCGGCGAGTTTGCCGGCCCCCTCCAATGGAACGGAATTCCGGCCAGTGCCGTCATGCAAGCGAGGCGCAGCCATCTTGCCGGCCCTTGAAGGCAGAGCCGGTGGCCTACACATTGCGACGCTGCAAGTACGAAATTTGGCGGCGCCCGCATGGACGAGCGTAAGGACGGCTGCAGTCCCTCGACGGCGCGAATTGCGCGCGGCGCCGTCGCGCGGGCGCTGGTCACACTGGCAGCGCTCGCCTGCGGTGCGCTACCGGGCGCTGCGGCGGCCCAGTATTTCGGCCGCAACAAGGTCGTCTGGGAGGAGCACGACTTCGAGGTCCTGGAGACCGAGCACTTCCTCATCCATTACTACCCCTCCGGAGCTGCGCACGCGAGCTACGTCGCGAGGATCGCCGAGCGTTGGTACGCGCGTCTGGCGGATTTCTTCGACCACGAGCTCGCGGAGAAGAAGTCGCTCGTGATCTATGTCGATCACGCGGACTTTCAACAGACCGTAATCACGCCGTCGCTGATCGGCGAGGGGACGGGTGGCCTCACCGAGTCGCAGGAGCATCGCGTCGTCCTGCCGCTCACGCCCATCAACTCGGACAACGATCACGTCATAGGCCACGAGCTCGTGCACGTATTCCAGTTCGACATCATCGACGAGCTGCGGCGGAACCCGAGCGGCAACCGCAGCGCCGCGCAGGTGCCGCTATGGGTCGTCGAAGGGCTCGCGGAGTACCTGTCGCAAGGCAGGCACGATCCCGCGACGGCGCTGCAGCTCCGCGACGCCGTCCTGCACGATGACCTGCCGTATCTCGACCGCCTGGTCCAGCGTCAGCCGTCGCCGTACCAGTACGGGCAAGCCATTTGGGCGTACGTGGCGGGCCGCTGGGACGACGCGACGGCGCGGGAGCTGTTCGTCACGGCTCTCTCGCGCGGGCCGGGCGACGCGATCGAGTCCGTGCTCGACCTCATGGCGCGCGATTTCTTCAACGACTTCCATTTCGCGTTGCGTGCGGCCTACGGAGACGTGCTCGACGCGCGTGACTCGGCGCGCGCGGTCGCGGAGCGGCTGTTGAGCCAAGCAACCACGGGCGCCGCGGTGAATCTTGCGCCGGCGTTGAGCCCCGATGGGCGGCGTGTCGCGTTCCTGTCGACGCGCGAGCTCGCGCTCGAGCTCTATCTCGCCGACGTGGCAACGGGCAAGATCGAGCGCAAGCTCGTCAGCGCGGACGCCGATCCGCACTTCGACAATCTGAGCTTCCTCGACTCGAGCGTCGCATGGTCGCCCGACGGCCGGCGGCTCGCGTTCGGCGTGTTCGCGCGTGGCGACCGCCGCCTCGCGATCTACGACGTCGAGCGCGACCGGATCGAGCGGCGCATCGACGTTCCGGACATCGAAGGCATGCGCCATCCCGCGTGGTCGCCGGACGGCCGGTCGATCGTCTTCTCGGCGAGGACGGACGGCGCGAGCGACCTGTACCGGCTGGATCTCGCGACGAACGAGGTCGAGCGGCTGACGTCCGACGGCTACACGGACATCCAACCGGCGTTTTCGCCCGACGGGCGTCGCATCGTCTTCGTCACGGACCGCGGACCGGCGACGAGTCTCGACCTGCTGCGTTTCGGCGAGCCGCAGCTCGCGCTGCTCGATCTCGAAACGCGCGCGATCGAGGTGTTGCAGATCTTTCCGAGCGGTAAGCACATCGACCCGCATTTTTCGCCCGACGGCGAGAGCCTCTACTTCATCGGCGAGCCCGACGGCGTGCCGGACGTTTTCCGCTACGACCTCGCAGAACGGCGGGCGCTGCGCGTGACGAGGCTGAAGACGGGCGTATCGGGCCTCACGTCGACGTCACCGGCGCTGTCGATCGACGGCGACGGCGCGCTGGCGTTCTCGGTCCAGGAGGGCGGCGACTTCAACATCTACCGCATCGCGGAACCACACGGCGAGGCCGTGCACCCGGCCGAGCCGCCGCTGCAGGCGGCGATTCTGCCGCCGTATCGGCCGATCGATGCCGAGAGCACCGTCGAGCGCTATCTCGCCGATGCGCGCGGCGGGCTCCCCGAGGAAGCGGCGCAGTATCCGACGCGGGATTACGAGTCGAAGCTCGGGCTCATCGGCATCGGGCCCGCGATCGTCGGCGTCACGACGTCGGGCACCGGGAGCGGCTTCGACGGTGCGTTCAGCGCGCTGTTCGGCGATACCTTGAATCGGCACCAGATCGTCACGACCGTGCAGGGCGGCAGCTCGTCGGACCTGCTCGACTTCGAGGATACGATCGGGGCCGAAGCGCTGTACCTGAATCAGGCGCACCGTTGGTGGTGGGGCGCGCGCGCCTCGCGCATCCCGTACGCGGCCGGGGCCACGTTCCTGTCGCGGCAGAACGTCGAGATCGACGGCACGTCCGTGCCGGCCGACGTCGTCGAGAGGGTCGTGGAAGCGGCGCAAGTTTCCGAGGTGTCGTTGCTCGGGCAATACCCGTTCTCGTCGACGCAGCGGCTCGAGACGTTCGCGGGCGTCCAGCGCATCGATTTCGAGCGCGAGCTCGAGCGGATCGTCTATCCGTTCGGATTCGAGCCGTTTCGCGAGACTCTCGGGTTGCCGTCGCCCGCGACGCTCGACCTCGATCGTGCATCGCTCGCCTACGTGCGCGACACGTCGCGCTTCGGGTTCGCCTCGCCCGTGCGCGGCGACCGGCTGCGGCTCGAGCACGTTTGGACGAGCGGCGATCTGCGTTTCTCGACGCTCGGAGTCGACTACCGCCGCTACTTCTTTCGACGGCCGTTGACGTTCGCGTTGCGCGCCTTGCACATCGGGCGGAGCGGCAGGGATGCGGAGGACCCGCGGTTGACGCCGCTCGACATCGGCACGAATACGCTCGTCCGCGGCTACGACTTGGGGTCGTTCGACCTCGACGAATGCACGCCGGCGCCGGCACAGGTAGGCTGCCCCGAGTTCGATCGCTTGATCGGAAGCAAGATTGCGGCGCTGAATTTCGAGCTGCGCTTGCCGCTCTTCGGGACCGAGGATTTCGGCTTGTTCGAGCTTCCGGCGGCGCCGACGGAGCTCGCGTTCTTCATCGACGCCGGCGCCGCATGGAGCAAGGGCGAATCCGTCGAAGTCACGTTCGAGCGGGACACGACCGAGCTCGTACCCGTGTTCAGCGCCGGCGTCGCGGCGCGGACGGTGCTCTTGGGCTCGGTGCCGGTGGAGCTCTTCGTGGCGTATCCATTTCAACGAAAGCGCGGCGACGCCGTGTTCGGCTTCAGGCTCGGCGTCGGCTGGTGAACGGGGACCGCTGCGAGCGCTGCTCGGCTGGTCCGTGCGCGTGGACGAGGTTGAACGCCGTATTCACGAGGCCGATGTGGGAAAAGCCTTGCGGAAAATTGCCGAGCTGGCGGCGGGCGCTCGGGTCGTATTCCTCGGCGAGCAAGCCCAAGTCGTTACGCACGGCGAGCAAGCGTTCGAACAGCTCGACGGCGTCGCCGAACCGGTCCGTCATCACGTAAGCGTCGGCCAGCCAGAACGAGCAAGCGAGAAACGCGCCTTCGCCTCCTTCGAGCCCGTCGTCGACCTCGTCGGTGGAGTAGCGCAGCACGAAGCCGTCGCGCAGGAGCTCGCGTTCGATTGCGGCCACCGTGCCGCGAACGCGTGGATCGCCGGGAGGTAGGAAGCCTGTCTGCGGTAGCAAGAGGAGCGCAGCGTCGAGCGGGGTGCCGCCATAGTACTGCACGAACGTTCCGCGCCTCGCGTCGAAGCCGTTAGCGCAGACGTCGGCGTGGATTCCGTCGCGGACGGCGCGCCAATGCTCGACGGGCCCCGTGAGCCCAAAGTGCTCGGCGGACTTCACGGCGCGATCGAACGCCACCCAGCACATGAGACGCGAGTGCGTGAAAGCACGCGGCGGGCCGCGCACCTCCCAAATGCCCTGATCTTCTTCGCGCCACACGCGCTCGAGGTGCTTGAGCAGGGATTTTTGCAGGCGCCATGTTTCGTCGAGCGGGCGCAGCGCCGACTCGCGCGCCACGTAGAAGGCATCCATGACCTCGCCATAGACGTCGAGCTGACGCTGCTCGACGGCGCGATTGCCGACGCGCACCGGCGCACTGCTCTCGTAGCCCGGCAGCCACGGGATCTCGATCTCCGGCAGCCACCGGTCGCCGGCGATTCCGTACATGATGCGGAGCTGCTCCGGAAGCCCAGCCGCGGCGCGTAACAACCAGCCGCGCCAGGCGTCGGCCTCTTCACGGTAGCCGGCGTCGAGCAGTGCGTAGAGCGTGAACGTGGAATCGCGCAGCCAGCAGTAGCGGTAGTCCCAATTGCGCGGCCCGCCGATCGCTTCCGGCAGCGACGTCGTCGGCGCGGCCACCATCCCGCCCGTCGGCGCGAACGTGAGCATCTTCAGCGTGATCAGCGAGCGCCTCACGGCTGCTTTCCACTCCGAATTCGCGCACTCAAATCGGCAACGCTCGGTCCACTCGCGCCACCACTCGATCGTCTCTTCGAGGCTCTCGTTGTGATCCGGGACGAAGTGCGGCGTCTCGTGCGAGCGGTGGTACGAGAGCGTGAACGGCACCGTTTGCCGCTCGCGCACCGTGAACGACGCGATTGTCGTGAGGTCGTGGCCTTCGAGGGGCACGTCCGTGTGCAGCTCGACAGCGTCGGGACCCACGACGGCGCTCAAGCCGTAGTCGCGCCGCCGCACCCACGGCACGGCTTGACCGTAGTTGAATCGGAGAAGGAGCTCCATTTTCATCGTGACTTCGCCGCGCATGCCGCCGACGATGCGCACGACGTGCACCTTCGTCTCGTTCTCGCTGAGTGGCATGAAGTCGGTGAGTGTCACTTCGCCGCTATCGGTCGCGAACGTCGACTCGAGCACGGCCGTGTCGCGCAAGTAGCGACGCGTGACGCGCCGCGGGCGTTCGGCAGGCGCGATCGACCAGCGCCCGTGCTCGGGGCCGCCGAGCAGTGCCGCAAAGCAAGCCGCGGAGTCGAAGCGCGGCAGGCACAGCCAGTCGATCGAGCCGTCTCGGCTCACGAGGGCAGCCGAAAGCATGTTGCCGATCAGGCCGTAATCCTCGATGCGCTTGGATGCCATGCCGCTGCCTCCGGGGCGGCGCGCCCCGTCGCGCTGTACCGCCCATCGGCGTCGGTGCAATCCGCGTGCCATCGACGGCGTGCCGTCGCGTCGGGCCCCGACGAAGAAGCCGCGAGGTCGGGCGGGATACCGGCCGTTCGAGCAGCGTGCTTAGACGGCGCTCTCCACGACGCGCCCGCTGATTTGCGCCGTGCTCGGCTCGATGCGACGCACTTCGATGCGCTCGAGCACGAGCGGCCGCTTCGGGAATACGAGACGCAGCGTGCCGTTCGAACGAGCGACGTCGTCCAACGCACGGAGCAGCTCGTCGGTCAGGGGACCAACGGTGCAACGAAAAGTCGAGCCGCCACGGCCGTGCCCCATGGAGGCCGCCGTGACTTGATAGTCGGCGCAGTTCAGATCGAGACGGCTCCCGGTCACTCGTTTCTCCGCCGCGTGACGCCCGGACCCTATTTGGAACACGATTGGCGAGGTCGTTGAGTTCCCCGGTGTCCGGAAAGGAGTTGCTTCGCTGATCCCGGAAAGGTTGTGCGCAGGCGCTCGCGGCGCGCCGCACCGCGGAGCAGGGAACCCCCGCCCCGCGGTACGTCGCCAATTCGCTACCGTGGGCTCGCCGAACGCTTCACGTCGACGAGCAAGGCCGGTGCCGCCGCGCCATCCTTCAGCGCGACGGAGCCCGCTTCCTCGTCTAGCATCGCCTCCGCCACGAGCGACAGCGTGCCGGTGCCTGCGCCCGTCCCGCCCAGGTAGAGCTCCATGACGGAATACGGCACGTCTTGCGCCACCGAATTCGGGGCCGACCAGCCTTTGAACTCGTAGCTGCCGAGTCGCTTGTCGGTGACGAGCGTAATACGCTCGGTGCCGCCGACCTGCTCGCGGTGCGCATACTTCACGGAGTAGCCGACGGGGCTCTCTTTCGGCCACACGTAGCCGACGGTGGGAAGCTTGCCGAGCGGCGTGGCCGCGTCGGCGCCTGCCGCCATCGAGGCGACGGCCGCCGCTCGCGCATCTGCGTTCTGCCACTCGAGGATCTGCACGCGCAACTCGAGCCCTGCTGGCGTCATGTTGGCTGTCTTGGCCGTGAATGTATCGACGACGGTGGCGGGCCCGGCGGCGTGCGCCGCCGAAAGCGCACACGCCGCGATTACGCCCGCGACGAAGCGAACCGCCTTAGCTGGCGACATCGGTGTACGGGCGCACGTCGGCGACCGCCTCCTCGAATCGCGCGCCGCTGCGCGGCGACGTAGCCGTGATCCATTCGCCGGGCGTGAGGGCCTTGAGCTTCGCAAGGTCGTCGCTCGGCACCTGCACCTTGAAGCGCACGTAGCGGTTGTCGTGCTCGGCCGAGACGAACTCGATCGGCAGCGTGAGCCGGTCCTCTTCGGACGCCCGGCCAGCGACGATGCGCCGCACGCCGGCGGCCGTGTTGATGCCGGACCAAACCAGGGTCACGCGGTCGCCGGCGTCGAGCGAATCGAAGTCGACCTCTGCGTTGCTGACGAGCCGCGACTGGACGGTCACGGTGCGCGCCGGTTCGTCGACGGCGACGAGCTCCGCGGACCACGTATACGTGCTTTCGTTTGCGGCGCCGTCGGCGATAGCTGGTATCGCCGCTGCCATTGCCAGAAGCCCCGCGGTCAGACGGTGCCGCATGTTCGACGACAAACTCTGCTCGCTCTTCATGGTGCCTCCTCACGTTCCGAGCGTTGGGTCCGAGTGAACATGCGCAACTTATGGGCATGAAGCCCGCGCTTTCAACCCCCCGCTGGACAGAGTCCGCGCGTGCGGCGAAACTGCGGGGCCGCGGAGATTTGTCATGCGCTGTAACGGACCCTCTGTTCGGCTCCGTCGGGCCGCGGCTTGGCTGGTGGCCGCCGTGGCAGCGACGGCGCTGCTGGCGGCTCGCGGCGCCCCGGCCCAGCCGAGCGTGGGGCGTGGTGCGCGCGATCCGGCTCCGGCCGCCCTCATCGTCGGCTCGGAAGGGAAGGGCCTCTACGTCGGCGCCGGAATTCCGGAAGGCAACACGCCGATCTTCGCGGCGCAGAACGGCGCTGCGCCGCCGGGTGTCGAGCCCTTGCCGCACGACATCTTCACAACGAAGGACTTCTACAAGGATCGCGAGCTCTGGTTCGACCCTCGCTATTACCGCTGCAACTCGGCCGTCGGGCTCGAGCAAATCTGGGGCGCCTACGAGGTGCCCCTGATCGGCGACGATCCGCCTCGCTCGGCAGCCTGGGGCTACTGCGACCGCGACTACCCGCGCGCGGAGATCGTGAGCCCTTACCCGTTCGTGACCGCGCAAGCCCATTACGCGGCTTTGCTGGACGAGGCGCGCGCCAAGAACGGGCCGACGGTGTACACCCAGGCGACGCTGCCCGACTGGAATGGCCGCTATCGGCGTCAACGCGACAAGACGTCGTCGTGGTACAACGGCGCCATTCTGCAGATACCCACGTATCTTTCGCTGCTGACGCCCGAGTACCAGACGCGGTTTGTCCAGCAGATGTATCACTACTCGGGTAGCAACGCCGCACAATGGCCGGGCTCGTACTGCTGGCCCGAAGGGTTCATGCGGCGTTTCGCGCAATACGGCGGCGGCGACGTCAGCATCGTCATGACGCCGGACCTGATCCTCGACATGAGGCAAGCGGCGAAAACGCTGATCACGCAGATCCACATCGGGCGCGAGTTCGACTCGAGCGGCGTGGTTCCTCGGCTCGGGCCGGACGTCCCGCAGTGGTTCGGCGAGACAATCGGTTTCTGGGACGGCGAGGCGTTGATCACCTGGACGTCGAACATCCAGGGCTGGATCTCGCACGGCGCGTTCGAATTCAGCAACAAGCTGCAGTCGATCGAGATCTACACTCCGCGTAAGGATGCGAGTGGGGCGCTCGTCGGTCTCAAGCAGGAGATCGTGCTCTACGACGAGGAGGCGCTCGTCGAGCCCGTGCGCATCGTGCACTTGCTCGACAAGCGCCGCGAGCTCAACGAGGGCGATCCATTCGTGATCATGGAATGCATCCCGCAGAGCTTTCCGATCGATGGCCACACGACGCCCGTGTCGCCGGGCCAGATCGTCGAATACCGCGTGCCGGACATCTACGGCCGCCCGTGGGCGCAGATTTGGGAGCGTTATCACGAGGAAGGCATGCAGCCGCCGCGCGAGCAGACGGGTCGGTTCGGTTTGTAGGCGGCGCTCGGCACGGAGTAATGCGATGGAAAAAAAAGCGATGAAGCGAGCGGCACTCGGCGCTCTTGCAGCGCTTGCGGCCGCCGTACGAGGCGAAGCGCATCACTCGTTTGCAATGTACGACGTCCAAAAAACGTACGTGATGACGGGCGTCGTGACGCGCGTGGATCCGAACCCGAATCACCTGCAAATCTTCTTTGCGCCGCTCAACGAGGCGCGCGATCAGGTGCTCAAAGACGAAGACGGCGAGCCGATCGTCTGGGCCGTCGAGATGGAAGGCGCCGCTGGTGCCGCGCGCGACGGCATCAGCGTCAACGGCTTTCCGCGCGGCACGATCATGAGCATCGGCCTGCACCCGTTGCGCAACGGCTTCCCTGGCGGCGGCCGCGGCAAGTCGGGCCTCTTCAAGTGCCCGGCGGATACGCCGCCGGCGCCGGGCAAGCACTGCGACTCGGTGCCTGGCTCGACGTCGCATGGCGAAGGGGTGCTGCCGCAGCCCACGGGCGAGCCGCCGGCCCGGCCCGCCAAGCGCTAGTCGGCCTCGAACAGCTCGTCATAGTTCAGGTTGTTCTCCGCGCAGACGTACTCGCCGATCTCCCACTCCGGGTGCAGCGTCAGCGTGCCCGAGTAGAGGAGCGGTGAAGCGAACACGTTGCCGTCCTCGACGAGCGCCTCATACTCGATTGTGTCGTAGGCGCTGCGCCGATAACGCTCCGTGACGCGCAGCTCTTCGGTGTGGCGGTAACCGGCGATGACCGTGCGGTCGTTGAAGCCGCGCACGTCGACCACCAGCGTATCGCCATCCCACCTCGCGACGGAGTGGCCCATCCAGGCGGGCACCAGGTAATCGCTGTGCTCGACCCCGATCGGAACCACGCGGAACTGGTGATACGCCTCGTACAGAATGGCGAGCACGCTCGGCGTATGAATGATCTGGAGCGGGAACGGCAGCAGCGTGGCGGCCGGCACGCCGGGCGGCAAGCAATCGGCGCCGGTGCCGGCGTCGCGCTCGTCGGCCTCGAGCACGCGGAACCGTTCACCGCCGGGCGCGGCGCGCACCTCGCCGACGAGCCGTACGTTGCGGTCAGCGGCGTAGACGCCGGAGAGGTCCGGTTTGCCGTCAGCGAGCCGGGGGATCGCCGCCTCGGTCGGCGGCGTCGAGGCGTCTAGATCGGAAGAGC
>JBBIJV010000021.1:0-25989 GCA_037445815.1 Rhodospirillaceae bacterium | reverse complement strand
CCGTCGAGCCCCCGCCGCAGCCTTGAGCGGGCGCCGCGGCGAAGCTCGCGCCCCGCGGCGCGCCGTTCTTTCGGCAAGCAAGAACCTGCGGTTATGCTACGGCGGCTTGAGCTGCATCCACCCTTCTGATCGATTCGACGCGCTATGAGCGGAAGCTACGACATCGTCACCGTCGGCTCCGGCCACAACGGTCTCGTCGCCGCGGCGTATCTCGCGGCGGCCGGCAAGAAAGTGCTCGTTCTCGAGCGCAATGCCTGGCTCGGCGGCGGCGTGGTCACGCGCGCGCTGACGGTGCCCGGCTACCTGCACGATCAGCACTCGATGGCGCACATCTTCATTCAGGCCAATCCGCTGCTGAAAAACGACGAGCTCGGGCTCAAGGCGAAGCACGGCCTGAAATACGTATTCCCCGAGCTGCCGATGATGTCGGTGTTCGAGGACGGCACGACGCTCGGCCTCTATCGCGACCGCGAGAAAACCGCCGAGTCGATCGCGCAGTTCTCGAAGAAGGACGCCGAGGCGTATCGCTGGCTCGCGACGAAAGCCGCGGGCTACATGCCGATGATCGTCGCGTCGCTTTACTCGCCCCCGGCGCCGCTCGGTGCGACGTATGCGCTGCTCGACTCGAGCCGCGAAGGCCGCGAGCTCTGGCGCTACATGCAGATGAGCTCGCACGATCTCCTGTGCACCCTGTTCGAGCACGACAAGGTGCGCATGCACTTCGCGCGCGTGGCCGGCGAGAACTTGGTCTCGCCCGACGAGAAGGCCACGGGCCTCGGCGTGTTCGTCTTCGTGGGCTTCCTCGAGGCGTACGGCATCGGCGTACCGATCGGCGGTTCCGGCAAGCTCACGGACGCGCTCGTCGCGAGCATCCGCGAGCACGGCGGCGAGGTGCAGGCGTCGACGGACGTCGTGCGCATCGAGGTCAAGAACGGCCGCGCGGCCGGCGTCGAGACGAAGGACGGCCGCAGGTTCGACGCGAAAGACGGCGTCATCGCCGCGCTGCACCCGCACGACCTGGGCAAGATGGTCGACGGCGTCGCGCCGGAGGTCGTCAAGGCCGCCGGCGAGACGCAGATCTCCGACATCGGCTGCATCACGCTGCACGCAGCGCTGAACGGCCCCTTGAAGTTCCGCGCCGGCGCACACGTGCGCGCCGTGATGATCGAGCTCCTGCCGAACAAGTACGACACGATCCGCAAGTCGTTCGATTGCCTGCGCTACGGCGAATTCTCGACGTACCCGCTCGTGGGCCTGGGCTCGTTGACGATGTTCGATCCGTCGCGCGCGCCGCCAGGCAAGGCGACGATGCACGCGTGGGACTACGTGCCGTATCAGCGCGCCGACGGCCGCGGCTGGGACGACACGAAGCACCACTACGTGAAACGCATGCTCGCGCACATGGAGAACTTCCTCGACAACATCGCGGGCAACGTCGTGGCGTATCACAGCGACAGCCCCGTCGACATGGAGCGCACGTCGTCGAGCTTCCGCCGCGGCGACCTGCACGGCATCGCGTCGACGACGTACCAGTACGGCGCGCATCGGCCTACGCCCGATCTCGGCGGCAACGTGGTGCCGGGCTGCGAGCGGCTCTGGCTCGTGGGCCCGTTCCAACATCCCGGCGGCGGCGTGTTCGGCGCGGGCCGCGCGGCCGCGATGCGTGCGTTCGACGACTTGAAGCTCGACTTCGCGAAGGTCGGAGCGCGTTGATGCTGACGCTCTACTCGTCCGACAACAGCAAGCTCATGGAAATCGAGGCGCTCGAGCGCAGCGGCAACGATCTCCTGATCAAGGGCAAGGTGTTCGGCGCGATGCCGATGACGGCGCGCCTGACGCCGGCCGAGGCGCGCAAGGGCCTGCGCCTCTTCAACTTCAAGCTCGCATGGTTCCTGCTCACCTTCCTGTTTCGCTAGCGCCCCGGCGGCGCGAGCCTTCAGAAATATCAAGTCTTGGTGCTGAAAGCTCAGCAGGTATCATCGAACATCGCATGCGGACTCTAGACACACGGACGGGTTACGGCTGGATCTCGATCGCGCTGCACTGGCTCACGGCTATTCTGATCTTGACGATCTGGTTCATCGGCAGCTCGATTCAATCGGATCTCGCCACCGGCTCCCGCGATACCTTGCACCTGCACACGTCGCTCGCGATCAGCGCGTACGTGCTGCTCTGGGCGCGCGTGATCTGGCGCTTCAAGCAGGGTCACCCCGACGCCACACCGGACCAGCGCGGCCTCTTCTATCAGATCGGCAAGTACACGCACTACGCGATCCTCTGCGCGATCGGCGTAATGCTGATCACGGGGCCGCTGATGGTCTGGGCGCGCGGCGACGTGATCCACGTGTTCGACTGGTTCACGATTCCGGGGCCGTTCGGCATGAACATGGATCTCGCGTTGTTCCTGCACGGCATCCATGTGTGGGGCTCGCGCGTGATCATCGTCGGCACGGTGCTGCACTTGGGCGGCGTGTACAAGCACGCGGCGTTCAACCAGGACGGCACGTTCGGCAAGATGCTCGTCGCGGCGCGCGAGGACTGACGCTCGCCACAAACGGTTCGATGCCGGTGGTACTCTCTGGCCATTCCGCAACCGATCGGAGGGGCTATGAAATTCCGTTTGGCGTCCGCGACGTTCTTCGTCGTCTGCCTGGGCGTTGGCGCGCCTGCGCTTGCGCAAAACCCCGCTCGCGCCGGCGGGGAGCTCACGGCGATGGACTACATCGAGATTCAGCAGCTCGTGGCGAAATACGCACGCGCGATCGACACGTGCTCGAACTCGGGCTACGACTACGCCGATCTCTTCACGGCCGACGGCGCGTTCATTCCGTCGTTCAACGGCCAGCGCGGCACGCCGTGGCAGGGCCGCGAGCGGCTCGCGGCCGCCTCCGGCGGCGGCGCGAACGGCTGCAAGAACGTCCCATGGATCGCGCAGGGCGTGCGCCACATCTACACGAACCACGTCATCACGCCGACGCCCGACGGCGCCAAAGGCGTCGTCGACATGCTCATGATCGGGCTCGGCGGAGACCCGAACAAAATCGAGTACGACGGCCATTACGAGGACACGTACGTGCGCACGCCGGACGGGTGGCGGTTCAAGGAGCGCGTGCACCACGCGCTGCTGCGCGAAGGCCAGCGCGTGCCGCAGCAGCGGCCCGCGGCGCAATGACGCGCTGACGCGCTATTCCCAACCCGTCGGCGAGTTGTACGGGGCCACGAAGCCGACGGCTTCGATCTCGTGCACGAGGCCGTCGGCGCCGATCTTGAAGATGTGCGCGGCCGGCATGTCGAACGGGTTGTAGTTGAAGTTCTCTTTGTTGCGCTCCGAGATGGAGCCGTCCGTATGGATGACCTGGTACGGCAGGTTCGTCATCGGATGGCGGAAGTGCGAGAACCCCATCGACAATCCCGTCACCGGGTCCGCCGCGATCAAACGGCGGTTCTCGATGCGGTCGATGTACGTGAACGTCTTGCTCGAGAGCTGCGGCGCGCAAAGGCGCGCGACGGGCGCGCGATTTGAGTCCGCGTTCGGCCCGGCGCCCGCTTCGGGGCCGGCCGTGACCATGCCGTTCTCGTGGCGCTGGCAATCGTCGGCGAACGGCATCAACGAGCCGTCGTTGTCATCGAGCGCGTCATAGTACGAGAGGCCGATCTTCACGAGCTCGTCGTGGCTCTTGCGGCGGTGGGGCGGCACTTCGCTCGTGAGCCCGGCGCGCGGCGTTTGCAGGCGCGCCATGTTGTTCGCGTTCACGCCGGCGACGATGTGCTCGGCCTCGGCGATCTCGCGGTTCTCGAGCTTGAGCCGCACGGCCACGAGCACGGGTTCCGTGCCGTTCGCGCCCTCTCGCCGCAGCACGCCCATGAATCCCGCCTGCTGCTGCTCCACATCGGGCACGTAGATCGCGAAGCTCGTCGGCCCCGAGGCCGCGTTGGCCCAGAGTCCCTCGCCGGGCTTCATGCGCGTGAGGTTCTCGACGAACGCCACGTTGGCTGCGAGCGGCACGGCCGACGGATCGCCGGAGACGACGGCGGCGAGATACGATTTGGCGAGATCGATGAGGCAATCGCGGTTGCAGGCCGCGGCCGCGGCGCTTCCGGCCGCGTCGGCGTCTGCGGCGTTGTTGGCCGCACCTGCCGCTTCGGTTCCCGGCGAATCGGCCGACGGGCCGCCGCAGGCGGCGATCGACAGCGTGAAAAGGAGACCCAAGCCGGCCGTTCCAAGAGGTCTCATGCGTCTCTCCTCCCCTTCGTGGTCAAGGTCGCGACGTCCCTCGGCGTCGACGCCTAGTACCTTAGCAGAGGGCGGCTCTGTGAGAGCCGCTCGTCCGTCCGGTAGACTTCGGTCGGCGCAGCCTCGAGCCCGCGAGGCCGTCAACGAGGAACACCCGAATGCGAAGCCTAGCCATCACGCTTCTTGTCTCGACGCCGTTGCTCGCCGTGGCGCAAGCGCCGTCGCCGCCCGACCCCGCGGAGCTGCGCGTCGAGCAGGGACTCTGCACGGCGAACGTGGCGCCGCTTCGCGACTCGACGCCGCAGCGCTGGAACGGCTGGGGCCCGACCGTCACGAACACGCGCTTTCAGCCCGCCGAGGCCGGCGGCCTCACCGTGGCCGACGTGCCGCGGCTGCGCCTCAAGTGGGCCTACGGCCTGCCGCGCGAGCAGCAGCCGCGCGGCCAACCGGCCGTCATCGGCGGACGTATGTTCGTCGGCTCGCAGGCCGGCGCCGTCTACGCGCTCGACGCGAAGACGGGCTGCACGATCTGGCAGTTTTTTCCGCGCGCGGGCCTGCGCAGCGCGACGTCGGTCGGGCCGCATCGGTTCCCCGACGGCAGGCAGGGCTATGCCGTGTACTTCGTCGACTCGCAGGCGCATGCCTACGCCGTCGACGCCGACACGGGCGAGCAGATCTGGATGACGCGCGTCGAGGACCACCCCATGGCGCGCGGCACAGGCGCCGTCACGCTCTACGAGGGCACCGTGTTCGTGCCGATGACGGGCATCAACGAGGCGATGGGCGGGGCGAATCCCGAGTACGAGTGCTGCACGTTCCGCGGCAGCATGACGGCGCTCGACGCGGCGACGGGCGCCGTGAAGTGGAAGACGTACACGATTCCCGAATCGAAGCGCCGCGGCACGAGCAGCGCCGGCAAGCCGCTCTACGGGCCGGCCGGCGTCGGCATCTGGAACGCGCCGACCGTCGACGCGCGCCGCGGCGTCATCTACTCGGGCACCGGCCCCGCGTACGCCGGCGACGATCCGCCGACGACGGACGCCGTGATCGCGTTCGACATGAAGACCGGCGAGATCGTCTGGACGAATCAGTTCACGAAGGACACGTGGCTCATGGGCTGCGGCCCCGACGCCAACAATCCGAACTGCCCGAAAAACAACGGTCCCGATCTCGACTTCTCCGCGTCGCCGATCCTCACGCAGAACTCCGCGGGCCGCGACGTGATCGTGATCCCGCAGAAATCCGGCATGGTGTGGGCGCTCGATCCCGCCGAGCGCGGCAAGACGCTGTGGAGCTACCGCGCCGGCCCCGGCAGCCCCGTGGGCGGCGTCTGGGGCGCAGCCGTTGAAGGCGATCGCATGTACGTGGCCGTCGGCGGCTACCGCAACGAGGAGACGGGTGGCATTCACGCGATCGACATCGATACCGGCGAGCGCATCTGGTATACGCCGCCGCAGCCGCTGCTCTGCTCGCCTCCGGGCCCCGCGTGCAGCCAGACGCAGGCCGCGGCCGTCACGGCGATTCCCGGCGCCGTGTTCTCGGGCTCCGCGGACGGCGGCCTGCGCGCCTACGACGCGCGCGACGGCAAGATCATCTGGACGTTCGACGCGAACCGCGAATTCGAGACGATCAACGGCGTGCCGGCGCGAGGCGCGTCGTTCTCGGGGCCGGGCCCCGTCGTCGTCGGCGGGATGCTGTACGTGCTGTCGGGCGACGCCGGCTTCGTCGGCCGACCCGGCAACGTGCTGCTCGCCTTCGCGCCGGAGTAGCCGGGCCTGAGCGAATCGCGACGCCGCCGCGCCGTTCGCCGAATCGAAGATCATCGCCGGCGGCATCAAGGCGCGAAGCTCGAGCTGCTCGACAGCAACAATCACCTCATGTTCGAGCACGAGCCGGCGTGGCCGCAATTCCTTCGTGAAGTCGACGCGTTCCTCGCGGGCAGCCGGCCGAGACCGCCTCGCGGAGCGGCGAGGTAGTCGCGAAACGTAGCTCTACGCCCATGCCCGGCGCAACGCTCGTCGCGCGTCAGCGGCTCGCCTAGGCTGGACATCGGGCGGATTCGCCTGCGGACGGCGTGTGGTTCTTCCTCGCCGTTGGTAGACTCGCCGTGGATTTCGGCCTGTCGGTGGACTCGCTTTATGATCGCCGTGCGCTTCGCTCCCCTCCTCTTGCTCGGTTCGCTGGCTGCGTGCGGCGGCGCTGGAAATTCGCCGGGCACGGCGAACGCCGACGCGTCGAACGATCAACGCGCCGCGGCCGTTACCGCGGAGCGCCTGCTCGCAGCCGACGCCGAACCGGGTCAGTGGCTGTCGCACGGGCGCACGTACGGCGAGCAGCGCTTCAGTCCGCTCACCGAGATCGATGCGAGCAACGTCGCCGAGCTCGGCCTCGCCTGGTACGGCGACTTGAACATCGGCCGCGCGCAGGAAGCGACGCCACTCTTCATCGACGGCGTGCTCTACGTGACGACGGCCTGGAGCAACGTGCACGCGTACGACGCGCGCACGGGCAAGGCGCTCTGGACCTTCGACGCGAAGGTGCCGCGCGAATGGGGCAGCCGCGCGTGCTGCGACGTCGTGAACCGCGGCGCAGCCGCCTGGAACGGCAAGATCTTCGTCGGCACGATCGACGGCCGCCTGCTCGCGATCGACGCCGCGACGGGCGCGCTCGCGTGGGAAGCCGACACGCTCGTGCGGCGCGACGTCGCGTACACGATCACGGGCGCGCCGCGCGTCGTGAAGGGCAAGGTCATCATCGGCAACGGCGGCGCCGAGTACGGCGTGCGCGGCTACGTCTCGGCCTACGACGCCGACACGGGCGTGCTCGCGTGGCGCTTCTTCACGGTGCCCGGCAATCCGGCCTTGGGCTTCGAGAACGAGACGATGGCGCGCGCCGCCGAGACGTGGAATGGCGAATGGTGGCGGCTCGGCGGCGGCGGCACCGTCTGGGATTCGATGGCCTACGATCCCGAGCTCGATCTCCTTTATATCGGCACCGGCAACGGCTCGCCGTGGAACCGCGCGCTGCGCAGCCCCGGCGGCGGCGACAATTTGTTCCTGTCGTCGATCATTGCGCTTCGCCCCGACGACGGCTCGTACGTCTGGCACTACCAGACGACGCCGGGCGAAAGCTGGGACTACACGGCCACGCAGCCGATCGTCGTGGCCGATCTCACGCTCGACGGCGCGGAGCGCCGCGTCGTGATGCAAGCGCCGAAGAACGGCTTCTTCTACGTGCTCGACGCGGCGACCGGCGAGCTGATCTCGGCCGAGCCGTTCGCGGCCGTGAACTGGGCGAGCGGCGTGGATCCCGCGACGGGACGGCCCATCGAGAATCCCGCCGCGCGCTACGAGATCACGGGGCAGCCCGTGGCCGTGCAGCCGTCGTCGGCCGGCGCCCACAACTGGCACCCGATGGCGTTCAGCCCGGAGACGGGGCTCGTGTATCTCTCGGCGAGCGACAACGCGCTCGTGTACGCGCCGGACCGCAACTTCAGTCCGAACTTGCTCGTCTCGAATCTCGGCATCGATCTCTCGGCCGGCGCCGCGCTCGGCCCCGGCGCGCTCGCGGACTTGCCGCGCGGCTCGTACGTGCTCGCGTGGGACCCCGTTGCGAAGCGCGCAGCGTGGCGCGTCGACGGCCCCTCGGCCGGCATGCTCGCAACGGCCGGCGGCCTGGTATTTCACGGCTCGGGCGACAAGCTCGTCGCGCGGGCCGCCGCGGACGGCCGCGAGCTCTGGTCGTCGCAGGACGTGCATACGGGCATCGTCGCGGGGCCGATCAGCTTCGAGCTCGACGGCGTTCAGCACGTCGCCGTCGTTGCCGGCCGCGCCACGGGCAACTACTACGCGCCCGAGTATTCGCGCTTGCTCGTGTTCCGCCGCGGCGCAAACGTGACGCTGCCGCCCGAGGAGCCGTTTACGCCGCCGCCGCTGAACCCGCCGCCGACGTTCGCGTCGGCCGACGAGGTCGCGCGCGGCCGCGATCTGTACGAAGCCAACTGTGCGCTTTGTCACGACGCCATAGGCAATGCCGGCGGGTTGTTCCGCCGCGGCCTGTTCCCTGATCTCGCCTACTCGCCGGCGCTCGCGAGCCGCGAGGCGTTCGCGGCCATCGTGCTCGACGGCGCGCGCGCCGCGAACGGCATGGCGGCTTATCGCGGCGTGCTCGACGCCGAGCAAGCGGACGCGATCCGCGCGCATATCGTCGATCGCGCGAACGCCGTGCTCGCGGCGCAGCGCGCGGCCGGGCGCTGACGCGCCGCGGCACTCGCGCTAACGCGGGTCAGCCGGCGGCCGCGATCGCGGGCTGTGCCTTCGGTCGGCGCAGCCGCTTGACGAACGTGTTTTTCACACGTCGTGACTGAAGCATGTACGCCGTCCAAAGCACCGTGACGAGGATCTCGCGCAGCGTTTCTCCGACGAAGCGCGGGGTCACGGTCTCGTCGTTCAACCCGGAAACCGCGGCCCACGCAATCACGGCGATCCCGAAGGCAATTCCGCCCCAGGAAGTGGCGATGAAGAACTTCGGTGCCGAGCTTCGTTTCGTGAAGAACAGCCACGCCGCCAAGGTGGATGCCACCGTGAGCACGGCACAGCCGGATATCGTTAGCAGCACGCTGAGCTGAGCCCATCCTCGGTAACCGTCATTAACGAGCGTCGGCAACACGCGCCACTGTTCTGCGCCGATGAATGGCAACCACTGCAGCCCGGCCCAAGCCAACACGAACGGCGTGGCGATCACGCTCAGCGTCGGAAGCAGGAGCCAGCCCGCGATTCCTTTCGGCGCATCGGCCGGAGCGACGGCAGGCTCCGGATCGTACCGATAGCCGAGCGTGACGGCGCCCCACACGGAGCCGACGAGCACCAGCAGCAGCACGGCCATCGGCAGCGGCGCAACGGCGGCCGGCAGCGCGCCCTCGAGCTCGGGGTTGTAAGTGAGCAGATAGCCGAGATCGTCATACATGCGGGCGCGGTCGGCCTCATAGCGGGCGATGTCGGCCGGGGCAACGTGATCCGCGAGCGCGTCGTACTCGTAGCTCAATGTCAACGTATTGGCCGCGTAGCCGACGTCGCTCCGATAGCGGAAGGCCGGATTGTCCACGGTGAATGTCCCCGTCTCCACGGGCCAGCTCTCTGGCAAGTGCGCGACGATGCGCTGCTTGATGCTGACCGGATACTGAAGTGCCAGCGGCGACCGACGCGACGCGGCGCCGAGCGCATCGGCATACGAATAGAGCTCGTCCGCGTGCAACACGAGCTCGAGCACGCCTTCATCGTTGCGCGTAAACGCGCTATCGAGCTCGTACTGCTCGCGCAGCTCGACGACGTTCTCGTCTCGGTCGTCGCTCAGCTTGTAAGTAGCGACCGGCTTGGCGCTCGGGTAGTAGCGGGCAATGTACCTCGTGAAGTCGGCCTGACGCTGCTCTGCGTTGCCGCCGGCGAACGTGGAGCGAATGTTGTCCGCGAAGCCTCCGCGGTACTGCGTGACCAGCTCGAGCGTTGCGGGAGCCTCGATGCCGCGGCGGGCGTCGAGCGTCACGAGCACGCGTCGCTCGCTGGTGCCGACGGCGGGCAGCGGAATCGTCTCGAGGCTCCGCGCCCCTGCGCGCAGCACGAGCGCTCGCTCGAAGTTGGCCGGTCGCCCCCGGTCCAACGCGCCGTATTGCGTCGCGGCCGTCGCATCGAGCCAGTACGGCTCGCCGCCGAGCTCCGCTCGCACGATGGCATGATCGAATGCATACGGCGACGGCAGCGTGTCGTCGAGCGCCCGGCCCCACCACGAATGCACGAGGGCGACATCGGCTTTGATGCCGAGCTCGTTCAGCAGCGTTGCGAGCAGCAACGACTTGTCTTTGCAGTCGCCAAAACGCCGCTCGAGAATCGTGTTCGGATCCGTCGGCTCGTGCGAGCCGCGGCCGATCGAGATGCTCGTGTAGCGAATCTCTTCCTGCACGTACCGGAGCGCCCGCAGGGCTTGTTGCTCGGGCGAGCCACCCGCTGCGCGAATTGCGCGGACCACGTCGTCGACGCCGCCGCCCTCGTGCCGCTTCTGAAATAGCGGCGCGACGAGCCGAACGGCGTCGCCCCAGTCCTCGAGGTCGCTAACCTCGAGGAACGGCCAAGACGAGTACCAACCCGGCACCTGAGTGTCCGCCGGGACGGCCGCCACGTTTCGCGACAGGATGGCCACCTCGTTCGCGCCGTTGCGAACGGTGGCGGGCGGAACGGGCGAGCCGTCGCTCGTGCGATAGCGCAGCGCCCGGCCGAGCGGCGACCGCACGCGGACTCGCTGCACTTCCACGGGTTGGCTCCACCCCAAATCGAGGCGCGTATAGAAATGGCCCGGGAACAACGCCTCGCGCGAGCTCAGCGTGTACGCGTATTCGACGACGTCGCCGGCACGCACATCGCTGAGCAGCACGTTCACGCTGTACCGGCCGTTGTACACGCGGTTGCTCAAGTCCGTTTCCTGAGCGAGCTCCGTGATTCGCGCCGTCTCGCGTTGATCGACGACTCTGCCATCGCGAACGACGCGCAACGCGTGGATGTCGAGCGTCTGAAAGGTCGGGTCCACGACGAAGTCGAGCTGCGAATAGTCGGCGATGCCCGTGGCGTTCAATACTCGGGCGGCCACGTGCTGGTAGTACTCGTCCCCTGTCGCAGTCACGTTGATCTGTCGATCGAAGAGCAACACCGACACGCTTGCATTTGGATCGGCTGCTGCCGGGTCCGAGCGCTGCCCCGAGAAGGTTGCGACATCCACCCACGCCGCCGGCGGCGAGAAGCGGTACAGGGTTCCAGCTTGGGCTTGAAGCGAGCCGGCATACAGACAGGCCGCGAGGACACAGACGCGGCTTAGCGCTTGAGCACAACGGCTTGCCGATATTCGGTTGGTTGCGGTCACGCGGGCCTCCAACACTGGCCGACGCGGCTATTCGTTTTATGGGCGGTCGTGCATGCGCGAGCACCGCCGTTTAGCTACCGCGTCCGAAACTTTTTACCTCAGGAGTTTTGCGGCGTCTACCGTCGCGTGCGGAGGCTGTGAACCGAATCTCAGCGCTTGAGCTTCGGGTCGATCTTCGCGCGCGCGCGCTGCGCGCGATGGATCTCCTTCCACCGCGCCTTCGAGCGGCCCGCGAGAATCGGGTCGCGCTTGCGCTCCGCGGCCGCGATCTCCGCGAGCAGCTTGCGATAGCTCGCGAGGCGCTCGGCGGGCAGCTCACCGCTTTCGACCGCGGCAAGCACGGCGCATCCCGGCTCGCTCTCGTGCGCGCAATCGCGGAATCGGCAGCGCTCGGCGAACGCCGCGACGTCGGCGAAGCTCGTCTCGATGCCGCCCGCATCGTCGAGCAGACCGAACTCGCGCATGCCCGGTGTGTCGATGAGCACGCCTCCGCCCGGGAGCACGACGAGCTGGCGCGCCGTCGTCGTGTGGCGGCCGCGCTCGTCATCGCGTAGACCGCCGACGGCCTGCACCTCGCGGCCCAGCAACCTGTTTGTCAGCGACGACTTGCCGACGCCCGACGAGCCGATGAAGCCGACGGTCTTGCCCGGAGCGATGTACGTGCGCAGCGCGTCGAGGCCCTCGCCGGTCGCCGCGCTCGAGCGCACTACGGGCACGCCGATCGCGACGCGCTCGATCGCTTCGAGCATCGGCTCGAGATCTGCCGCGAGATCGACCTTGTTCAAAACGATGACGGGCTCGGCGCCGCTGTTCCACACGGCCGCGACATAGCGCTCGAGGCGCCGCTCGTTGAAATCGCGGTTGACGGCCGTGACGACGAAGAACACGTCGACGTTGACGGCGACGACTTGCGGCTCCGCGAGGGTGCCCGCAGCGCGGCGCAGCAGCGCCGTGCGCCGCTCGAGCACGTGATGGATCGACGCGCGCTCCGGGCCGTCGACGACGGCAACCCAATCGCCGACGACGGGCCGCTCGGCCTTAGTCAGCGAGCCGAGCAATTTGCCGGTGAGGTCGCCGAGCGGCGCGCGGCAGCCGGCGAGATGGAAGCTGTTCTGCCCTTCCGCGACGATGCGCGCCGGCACGAGCTGGGGATTGCCGAGCCGCTCGAGCTGCTTGGTGAAGAAGTCGTCGAAGCCCAGGGAGGCGAGTGTCGTCAAGCGTCCGTGTCTAGAGCTTTGTGTTCGCGAAATTATGCGCCCGTCGGGGAGCGGGCCGTTAAGTCGCGAAGAGCTGTCGCGCTGGGCTTGCCCTATTGGGACGCGCGGCGTATAACGTCGCCCTCCAATCCGCTCGCACGCGCAGCCGGCGCGGCCATCCCGAGGCCGCCAATGGTAGACTGGCTCTCGTCGCTTCTGCGGCACGTCGGGGTGTAGCTCAGCCTGGTAGAGCACTGCGTTCGGGACGCAGGGGTCGTAGGTTCAAATCCTGTCACCCCGACCAATCCCCCCAAGGACTCAAACGCGTTTCTCGTTGTCTCCTTGAAGGCGCACCGCAACGGCACGGCAGTCGCCTGACGAGGCGGCCGGCCGCGCTGCGAGAACAAGTCGGCCGGCCTAACCATCGCAACCTACGCAGGAGGCTGGAATGGCTGGGGATGACCCTACCAAGCTCGTGCTCGTCCGCGGGCCAGTGGCGAGCTCGGTTCTCGCTCGCGCCTCTTCACGATGGCCTGCGGGACGGCGCGCGCGATGTGAACGAGCTCGCCGTTGCACTCGACGTCGTGCGCCGGCTCGTCGGTGAACGCCGCGTCGACGTGCTTGAGCTCGTCGCGTCGTTGCAGGGCAAAGACTTCGTGCGGTAACGATGGCCGAGCGAACCGCGATCGAGTGGCGCGACGCCACGTTCAACCCGTCGATCGGCTACACGAACGTCTCGCCGGGCTGCGAGCGGTGCTGCGCCGAGGCGCTCATGGAGAAGCGCTACGGGCGCGTCGAGTGGGGCGCCGGGGCCCCACACTCGCGCACGGCATCCGAGCGGAAGCGAGTTCTTCGAGCTGATCGCCACCACGCGTGAGCTCGATCGTCCCAACGAAGCGGATCGGCAACGCGAAGCGAATGCTGCCGGCCGATTAGAAGACGGCTATGCGAACGTCTGGCTCGGTGCGAACCATCGTCAATCAAGATCGCGATCTCGAGAACCTCCGCCCCGTCTATTGTTGGTGCTGCTAATGGCAAACTTGGCGCACAACGGCAGGAGGCTGCCATAGGTGACCTCAACGTGCCCGCATCTGCGAAGAAAACCCGATCATCGCCGAACTATTTCGTGAGCTGTCGATGGGATGACGGCGGCCGGCGTCTTGTACGTCACCAACACCGACGTAGCGGGCCTCGTTACGGAAGCAGAAACGCCGGACCAGCTCGAGACGAAGGTCAAGACGATGGTCCGTGAATTGCTCGAGCTCAACGAGCCCGGCGTTGCTTTAGACGATGACGTGCCTTTCACTCTTATCTTCGAGAAGCACGTGCCGGCGCGTTCTGGCTGACGCTCGTAGATGGCTGACTTCGCGCCGGAGCTCAAGCGCCTTCTGCGCGCCGCGGCCTGCACTTTCATCCGGCATGGGCGCGGCGATCACGGTTCAGCCCGCTGTCGCGAAAGAATTTCCCGGTTGATCACAAAATCAAGTCGCGCCACACGGCAAACGGCGTGCTCAACGGGGCGAATCACCGTCTCCGTTCCTCGCCCACGAAGAGAGGTGTGCATGTCACGCGAAAGCAGACGAGAAGAGGAAACGGAAACGGCGAAATCCGCCTGCTCGGAATCCATAGCAAGCATTCGCGCACCCGCGCGGCGCGTTGTTATCATGGCGGACACATCGAGCATGCCGGGCATTCTTCAGCTGTGAATCGCGCGCCTTCCCTTCGCGTCCTTTCTTCGATGGCGGGCCGCAAGCTACTGGCCGAGTTGATCGCGAAGTTCGAGGCGACTTCGGAGCATCGCGTCTCGCTCGAGTCGGTCGGCGGCGTCGACGCCGCGAAGCGCGTGCGCGCCGGTGAGCCGCTCGACGTCGTCGTGCTTGCGCGCGAAGTCATCGACGAACTGATCCGCGCGGGGCGAATCGCGCCGGGAAGCCGCGTCGATATCTGGGTCTCGGCGATCGGTGTCGCAGTCCGTGCGGGTGCCGCTCGCCCGGACATCAGTTCGGCCGAGGGGGTCAAGGCAGCGGTTCTTGCGGCGCGCGCCGTCGGTTATTCCACCGGTCCGAGCGGGCAATATCTCGCGAAGCTGTTCGCAAGCTGGGACTCCGACGGCCGGCTCAAGGATCGCATCACGGTAGCGCCGCCCGGCGTGCCGGTCGGAAGCCTGGTCGCGCGCGGCGACATCGAGCTCGCCTTTCAGCAGCTCAGCGAGCTCGGCGGCGAGGGCGTCGATGTCGTGGGGCCGCTGCCGCCCGACGTCCAAATGCTCACGACGTTTTCCGGCGGTGTGGCGCTGAGCTCAGCACAGCCGGATGCGGCACGTGAGCTGTTGGCCTTCTTGGGATCGCCCGCGCTCAGGGGCATCAAGCAAGCGCACGGGATGGATGCGCCTTAAGAGAGCTGCGAGCGCTCGTTAGCCGCCCGGCGGATCGTCCGGCTCCTCCTCGCCGGGCTCGGGCCAGCTGAACACTTCTTCGAGCGGCTTCCCGAACACACGCGCGATCTTGAACGCGACCTCGAGCGATGGCGAATACTTGCCGAGCTCGATGGCGTTGATCGTTTGCCGCGTCACGCCAACGCGCTCGGCGAGATCCTGCTGCGTCATCTCGTTGTGCTCGAAGCGAAGCTTGCGGATGTGGTTGCGGATTCGGGTCTTACCCATGCTCAGAATCCGCGCCGGTAGTAGAAGATGCGCATCGAATAGTTGACGATCTCGGCGACGACGAACGAGAACAGCACCACGAAGCCGAGCCCGACCTCGTTGGCGCCGGCATGAATCGTCACGAATATGCCGCCGATGCTCGAAATCACGAACACGTACCAGGCGATCGCGCGGCTCTTGAGCTCGATCAGCTGCTCGCGCTCGTCCTTGGGCGTTCCGGCGTCCTGTGGCGAGCGTATTCTCATGACGACGGCGACGATGATCTGGATGGCAACGAACGTCGCGATCATCAGCAGCAGCACGTGCAACACCCACATGTCGGGCGGCGGCGCGAGCATGCGCGTCGGCGGAATGTGCAGCCAGAACAGGATCAGGACGAAGACCAGCGCGATCAGCGTGGCCCAGGCGCGCTTTTCTCGAAATGACATCGGCATGGTCGCCTACGACGAGTATGGCGGACGCAAAGTATGAAATTTCTGATTCTGTGTCCACTTTTTTCGACTCGTAGTAAAATATTATTGACATCTCGCCCGCGTCGCGGAGAATGGGCGGCCCGGCGATCAAACGAGGCGCGACATGAAACGCAGCACCAAAGTCCTGTTGATCGTCGGCGGCGTGGCCGTCGCGCTCATCGGCGGCCCTCACTTGCTGGAAATCCTCGAGCATGGGCACCTAGGCAACCCGCACGGCCGCGCCGGCATCCACGCGAGCGGTCCCGCCGGCGTCATGATCGGGGACTCCGGCGGCGACCCGCTCGTGAACGCTCGAGCCCGCGACGGTGTCGCCGCAATCGGCACGCGTTGGGACGAGGCGGCTTTCGCCGAGACGGTCGCGCTCTATACGGACGTGCATCGCGGCGTCAAATGGCCGGGCGTGCTCGCGCCCGAGCTCGTGCGTTACGGCGCCGCCGCGGACCAAGCATTCGAGCTCTATCGGCCGGAGCAGGAATTCAGCGAGCCCGGTCCCGTGTTTCTCTTTCTGCATGGCAACGGGCTCGGCAACGGCGACCGCATCGCTCCCGGCAGCCACGGGCTCATCTACAGCCATCTCGGCAAGCTGGGCGCGCTCGCCGGCGGCATCGGCGTGTCGATGAGCTATCGAGTACGGAGCGCGAGCCCCGGCGGCGGCACGGCTGCCGCGCTCGAGGCGGGCGCCGAGGATCTGCGTTACGTCATCGAGTGGCTCGGCGAAAACGTCTCGTCGTACGGCGGCGATCCGGGCACGATCGTCGTCGTAGCCAACGCCGAAGCCGCGACGACGACGGCCGCGTATCTGTTCAACGAGGCGTGGCAAACCGACTCCGGACCTAAGGTCGCCGCGGCGATTCTCGCGTCGGGGAGGTTTGGCTCGCTCGCTCCCGAGATCGAGCAGCTCGTGCTCGACTACGAAGGCGAGCGCGTACCGCTGGCGCTCTGGACCGCGCAATACGACACCGCCGAAGTCGCGGACGGCATCGCCGATCTGCACGAGCTTCTGTGCCGCAAGTACGAGGGCTGCCCCTGGACCGACCGTCTCGAGAGCCATAACCAGGTCTCGCACCTGATGAGTCTCGGCACGGCCGACACGTCGGCGCTGAACGCGTTCATTCGCTTCTATCACACGGTGCGCTAGCGCTCGGCCGCCAAGCCGAAGTCCCCTTCCGGGTCGGTCGTTTCGGCTTCGGCGAGGAGCGCCAATGGCGCGCTGCTACAATCGCGTCGGCTCGCACGCGACGGGCGTGCGATCACACCTGTCGGTCGCGAAGCGAGAAACCGCTATGTCTAGCCAGACGCGTCGAGCAACCAGGCTCTTGTCCCTCTGCGTGCTCGGCTTGGTTGCCGCGTGCCACCCTCCTCCCGGCGCGCCGCAAAACGATGACGCGGCCGAGCTCGCGGCACTCGAGCAGCGAATCGAAGCCGCAGCCGCGCTCACCGATCGGCTGAAAGCCGTCGGCGCCGTCAAACGCCTGCAACACGCCTACGGCCACTACTCCGAGGTCGGCCTCTGGCACGACTTCGCCGACTTGTTCTCGGACACGGCGGTCGGCCACTACACGCAGGGCGATATGGGTAAGGAGGAGATCCGCAAGCTCTTCGTCGAGCAAGTCGGCCAAGGCATCGTCGGGCTCGCGGACGGCCGGATCTACCCGCACATCGCGTTGTCGCCCGTGATCACGCTGTCCGAGGACGCTCAAAGCGCGAAAGCGCGCTGGCGCATCATCGCCATGCTCGGCGGTTACGGCGGCACCGCGAGCTTCGTGCGCGGCGTCTACGAGAACGTTTACGCCGTCGAGAACGGCGTTTGGAAAGTGCAGGAGATCTCGTTCTTCAACCAAGTTGCAGGCCGTTATGGCGACAGCCTGCGGCCGACCGTCGACGGCCTGCTCGATGCGCCGTCGACAACATTCCATTTCGAGCCCGCCGGCGTCGGCACGCTCGCCGCGGTCAGCGGCGAGCGCGCGAGCGGCGCGGAACGAACAATCGCCCCAAGCTTCCGCGCGCTCGCGGCACGATTGAGCACGCTCGAGCCCGAGGTTGCGCGGCTCACCGCGGAAAATGCGGTGCTGAACCTGCAAAACGCGTACGGCTACTACTTCGACCGCAGGCTCTGGGACGACGTGGCCGATCTCTTCGCCGACGGCGGCACGATGGAGATCGGCCAAAGCGGCGTCTACGTCGGCCGCGAAAGCATTCGCCGCGGCCTCGAGCAGTTCGGCCCCGCCGGCTTACGCGACGGCGAGATCAACGACTACATATTCATGCAGCCGATCGTCACCGTCGCAATCGACGGCGTCTCCGCGAAAGCGCGCGGCGTCTACCTCGGCATGACGGGCACAGCCGGAGTCAGCGCGGAGTGGCGCGAGGGCATTTACGAGAACGAATTCGTGCGCGACGGCGACGTCTGGAAGATCAAGACGCTGCACATCTACCCGCGGCTCGTGACGGATTACGACTTGGGCTGGGCGGCCGACGCGCAGCCCGTGAACAGGCCGAGCGTGCGTTTTCCGCCCGATCGGCCGCCGACGGCGCCTTACGAGAGCTATCCGAAGTTCATGATCCCGCCGCTGCATTTCCGCCATCCCGTTACGGGTCGCGCGCCGCAATATCCGCCGACGCACGCGCTCGGCGATCCGAGCGCTGCCGCCGAGCCGCTCGTGCCGGCGCCGGAGGCGGAAACGATGGCCGAGCTTGCGGCGCGCCTCGCAGCGCTCGAGCAAGCGCTCGACGCGGCGGCTGCCGCCGCGAACGCGGAGAACCTGGTGCACGCGCTCGGCTACTACGCCGACGAGCATTCATGGGACGCGGCCGCGCAACTTTTTGCCGCCGACGCGTGGGCCGAAGTGCCCGCTATCGGCATCTACGAAGGACGCGAGCGCCTGCGCACGGCTCTGACCGCCGCGTTCGGCGGCCGGCGCGCAGGCGTGTTCGAGCTCAACCAGACCGCGCAGCCCGTCATTCACGCAGCGGCCGACGGCGCGGCGCGCATCCGCGTGCGTCTCGCGCGAATCGACGCGCGCGAAGACGGCGACGATAGCTACTCGGCCGGCGTGTACGAAGCGGCCGTCGTGAAAGAGAACGGCGCGTGGCGGATCGGCGCGCTCGACTTCGAGCCGACCTGGGCCGCGAGTCACAGCCGCGGCTGGGCCCGCGTGGCGGACGGCGAGGCAGCGAAGCTCGTCGCGGCACCGGGGCCGAACGTCCCGCAGCCCGATCGGCCGCTCTCGGGCGCGGCGTCACCGCCCTTCCCGGCCATCGCGGACCTTCCGTTCCATTACACGAATCCAGTTTCCGGTCGACCGCCGGCGCGCCGGTCCTTCTGAGGCTTCATCGCGGGCCGAGCTGCCCGCCGCGGCGCGCGCCCGGTTTCGGTTTCCACGTACAGTCCTCGGGCATACGATTCCCACACTATTGATCAAGCTCAGCACACGCAGGAACCGTCATGAATGCCGTCACTTCTCGCATCGCGGCCCGCAACAGCGGCACGGTACACATTGGGCTCAAAATGGCGCTGGCCACGACGACGCTCGCCGCGGCTCTCGCATTGGCGGGCGATCTCTTCGCCCAACCGCCTGCCGCCGACGCACCCCCGCGCCCCACGATGCCGATCAAGCAGCTCATGGAAACGACGATCACGGATGCGTCGAACACGATCTGGGGCGCGTACGACCCGCCCGCTTCCGACGAGCAGTGGGCGGAGCTCGAGAAAGCTGCGCTTGCGCTGATCGAGGCCGCGAAGGTGAACGCCGTCGGCGGCACCGGTCCGATGGACAACGAATGGGCGAAGCAGCCCGCGTGGAAGCCGTTCAACGACGCGATGCTGCAAGCGAGCGAGTCCGCGCTCGCGGCCATCCGCGCCAGGGATCACGACGCGCTGCTCGCCGCCGGCGACGTGCTATACCCGCCGTGCGAGGGATGTCACCTCCAGTTCAACCCCGGCGTCGTGAATCAGAACTGAGCCCCGCGTGCACGCGTTGCGGCTCGGCGCGGTCATCTTCGTCGCGCTGGTTGCGCTCGCGAGCACGCCGCTCGACGCCCGAGCCCAGGCGTTGGATGCCGCCACTACGCGCATCACCCGGCAGTGCAACCTCTGTCACGGACCGACGTTTCGGTCGCTCGAGCGCAACCCGCACGCGACGCTCGACGAGCCTGAGCGGCAAGCACTGACCGGCGAGACGCTCGTCTGCCGCAACTGCCACGGCGACGTGACGGAGCACTTGCGCGACGCGGGCCGCGGGCCCGTGTTCGCGTTCCGCGACGAGCCAGTGACTGAGCGCAACGCGCGCTGCCTCTCCTGCCATGGCGATTCGCACCCCGATTTCGACCGCAGCCCTCACGCACTCGCGGGGCTCGCCTGCACGAGCTGCCACGAGATGCACGGCGCGGCGACGACGACAGCGCTGTTGCGAATGCCCGCCGAACCGGCCAACGGCGCGCCTGGCGCGGCCTCGCGTGTCTGCGCCGGCTGTCACGCCGTGCAGCTTGCCGAATTCGATTACAACGAGCATCACCGCGTGCGCGAAGGCGTGCTCGAGTGCACGTCGTGTCACGACCCGCACGAGCCGCCCACGCGAGCGCTGCTCGGCGGCTTCAAGCAAGAGCGCTGCGTCGGGTGCCATAGCGACAAGGGCGGCCCGTTCGTGTTCGAGCACCCGGCTTCGCGCACGGAGGGCTGCACGGCCTGTCATGGCCCGCACGGCTCGCCGAACCGGCACATGCTCGCGCATCAACGCGTCGGCGAGCTGTGCTTCACGTGCCATGCCGCCGTGCCGAGCTTCCATGCCGGGGCCAACTTGGCGGCGCCGCCGCGCTTCGGCCTCGATACGCAGTGCACGAATTGCCACTCGGCGATCCACGGATCGAACTTCGATCCGTTCTTCCTGCGATGAGCCGGACGCTCGCAGCGGCCGTCGCCGCCGCACTCGCGCTGGCGGCGGCGAGCGCTTACGCGCAGCAACAGCCCGCCGATCCCGGTACGCAGTCGCGGCAGGCCGCGAGCAACGCGGGCGCGTCGGCAGGCGGCGCCTCGACATTGACGGGCTCGGCGTCGCTCGGCGCGCGCAGCGTGGCCGTGACGGGCACCGATTCGAAGTACCGCGAGGACGTCAACCTCGAGGACGGCGTGCGCCTGTTCGGCGTGCAGCTTCGCTACGCGCCGCGCGTCGGCGAGGGTCGCGTCGATCGCGTGGAGCTCGATGCCGACAACTTGGGCGGCGACCCGTTCGAGAGCGTCCGCCTCGACGTACGGAAGTACGGCGCTTATCACTTGAAGCTCGACCGGCGCCGCTCCGAATACTTCTACGACGACACGATCCTGCCCGCGGCGCTTGCGAGCGTGAGCGGCTCGACGGGCGGCGACTTCCACACGCTCGACTTCGAGCGCATCCGCACGAGCGCCTCGCTCGACGTCGACGTGACGCCCGCGACGCAGGTGTCGCTCGGCCTCGAGCGTCAGACGCGCACGGGGAACAGCAGCACGACTCTTTCGCTCGAACGCGACGAGTTCGACGTCGAGAAGCCGCTCGACGAGTCGCTGAACGCGCTGACGTTCGGCGTGCGGCACGCATGGAAGCGCGTGACGCTGATCGTCGACGAGCAAGGGCGCGACTTCGAGAACACGAGCGAGCTCTTCCTGCCCGGCGCGTCGCCGGGCAGGAACGGCGCCGACGCGGCGGAGCTGCAGTTCTTTCGCTTCGATCAAAGCTACGACTACTCGAGCCGCAGCCATGGCGTGCGAGTGCTGGCCGAGCCGACGGCGCGGCTCGACGTCGCCGCCGGTTGGCGGCTCGAAGACCTCGAGCTCGACTTGCGCGGCGACGAGCAGGCGCGCGGCACGAGCGCGGCGGGCTTGCCGTTCGAAACGTCGCGCGCCGGTCCCGGCGCCGTCGACCGCGACATCGAGATCGCCGATGTCAAGCTCGGGTTCACCGCGACCGAGCGATTGCGCCTCGTCGGCACGCTGCGGCGGAGCACGCTCGAGCAAAGCGGCGCGCTCACGATAGGCCCGAGCTTGGGCGCTGCCGACTGGCAAATTGCAACCGACGGCTACGAGCTCGGCGCCGAGCTCGCGCTCTCGCCGGCCGTCACCGTGGCGGCCGGCCGGTCGAGCGAAGCGCGAGCGACGGCCTACGCTTGGCAGCGCGACGCCGTCGCGGCCGGCGTCGACCGCAGCACGGACCGCGACGGCTATTTCGCGCGCCTTGCGCTCGAGCTCACCGGCGGTTTCGCGCTGAGCGCGAGCGTGGAAAACAACAGCATCGACGACCCGTTCACGCTCGCCTCGCCGACCTCGAGCGTGCGCTACAACGTCACGGCGCGCCGGCGCTGGAGCAACGGGCTGGCGCTGTCCGGCAGCTACCGCAACACCGACGTCGACAACGACCGATCGAACTGGCTCGCCGACACCGAGCAAGCCACGATCCGGCTCATATACCAACGGCCGCGCCTCGAGCTTTCGGCGGGCTACGCGCGCGTCGACGTCGCGCGCAGCGTCGAGCAAGCGGTCGCCGCGGGTACGCGGATCACGGTGTTCGCGATCGACTACGCCGCGGCATCGATGTTTCGCGACGCGTCTGCGTACTGGCGCCTCAACGAGCGCTTTTCGATCGGGGGCGAGCTCAGCGGCTACGACAATCACGGCACCTTCAGGCTCGCGCGCGACGACTGGCGCGCCGTGCTCGACGTGCGCGTGGGCGCAGACTACACGCTGCGTGCCGTTTATCGCAGCCTCGACTACGCCGAGGACGAGTACGACTCGTACGACGCCGAGATTCTCGAGCTCGCGTTCGGCGTGAGCTGGTAGCTTCTTCTTCGGCCCGTTACCGGCCGCTCGTAAGCCGCCCGGGGCCGGAAAGAGCTCCGTTCAAGGCAAGGCGAGCACCTGTATCCGGCTCTCGGTCGCGGCGCCCGGCCAGATACCGGATTTCATGCCGGACGCAATGCCGATGCGCTGCCGCCCGCCGGCGGAATAGCTGACGATGCCGCCGCCGATCGATTGCCCCGTGTCGAGCTCGAACAGCACGGCGCCGGTCGCGGCATCGAACGCGCGGAAGCGCCCGGTCAAATCGGCCGTGAGCAACAGGCCGCCGGCCGTCGGCGTGACGGCGGCGACGACGGGCGCCGGCGCGGCGAACTTCCAGCGCTCGGCGCCGCTGTCGGCGTCGAACGCCGTGATCCATCCCTTGGCCGTCTCGCTCGGCTCTTGGATCTCGCCGATCGCCGAGCCGAACCAGATGGCGCCGGCCGACGGCACTTGCACTTCCGGCGCGAGCTGCACGCTGGCGCACCAATCGACGGCGCCCGTGTACAGCATGTTGAGCTCCGGATCGAACGCGGCGCCGTTCCACTCGTTGCCGCCCTGTATGCCGGGGCAGAAACGGACTCGCGCCGTGCGCGACAGAGGCACGTCCACGTTCACGCGCGTCGTGGTCGCCGATTGAAAAATCGTCGGCAGCCGCGTGCCGAGATCCTCGCCGGGCGAGGGCGGCGACGCGAGCGCGCTGCGATCGAGCACGGACAAGAGCCCGTCCTTGTTCGCGGATGCAACGATCGGTCGGCCCGCGCGCGTGACGCCGAGCGCCGGCGGAGCGTTCACGTCCCAGTCGTGCGAGTCGAGCTTCACGAGCTGGTTGTAGCCCTGCATGCGGCCCGTCGCCGCATCGAGCGCGATCAGCGAGTTCGTGTACAAGTTGTCGCCGCCGCGCGCTTCCACGTCGAAGTCCGGCGCCGGGTTGCCGGCCGGCACGTAAAGCACGTTGCGCTCGGCGTCGAGCGCGAACGAGGTCCAGAACGCGCCGCCCGAAATCGGATAGCGGTCGGCGTTCGGCCACGTGGCGCGCACGGCCGGCTCGTCGGGCACTACGTCGAAACGCCAGACGACGCGGCCGTCGCGCGCATCGAGGGCATAGACGTGGCCCGTGACGCCGGTCTGATCGCCGCCGGCGTTCCCGATGAAGACCAAGCCGTTCGCGGCGATCGGCGCCATCGGCACGGAGAGCCCGGGCGTGCCGGCGACGTCGAGCGCAACGTCCCAGAGCGTGCGCCCGTCCTCGGCATCGAGCGCGAGCACGTGCGCGTCGGACGTGCCGCGGAACAAGCGCCCGTCGAGATACGCGAAGCCGCGCTGCACGCCGAGCGGCGACGGGCGCGAGCTCTGCCGCTCGACGCGCCATTTCTCGGCGCACGTCGCCCCGTCGATCGCGTACGAGCCACGCTCCGTCGTGAAGTACATCGTGCCGGCGATCACGATGGGTCCCGCCTGCATCGAGGTGACTTCCGGCAGCACGTAGGTGCAGGCCACGCGCAGCTGCGCCACGTTGCCGCGGTCGATCTCGTCGAGCGGCGAGAAGCGGTCGCCGGCCAGCGTGCGGTTATACGTCGGCCAATCTCCGGCGGGAACGTCGCTCGCCGTTGCGGCGCGCGAAGCGACCGTAGCCGGCGACGCCGCGGTACCGGCCGCCGGCGCCGTTTCCGTCGACGCCCCGCGATCGCAGCCCGCGAGCACGACGGAAGCGATCGTCAAACAGAGCACCGGTACCGCGCAAATCTCGTTGATCGAACGCATCTTGTTGTCCTCCGACATGCAGGCCGTCCGCGCCGCCCATGGAAACGCGAAGCGTACCACCGCCGCCGTCCGGTCGAACGAAAAGCCGAACGGGCTGCGCACGCGCGGCGCGGCACGGAGAGACTATGGTCCCGCATTCGCGTACCATCTCGCCGGCCGCTTCGCCCGATAAAGCTCGCGCCGCGCAATGGAAAGACGATCCGGTTGGCAGAGATGGCTCAAGCAACCACAGCTCCTGCACTGGCGCCGCTTCGTCGTTCAGCTGCACTTGTGGGTGGGGCTCTCGATCGGCTTCTACATCGTGTTGTTGAGCGTCACCGGGAGCGTGAGCGTGCTCCGGCCCGACGTGCACCGCTGGTTCGTGCCGCGCAGCGTCCCCGTGGAAGGCACGCGCCTCTCCGGCGATGCGTTGCAGGAAGCCGTTCGCCGCACGTATCCGCTGTACGAGGTCACGAACGTCTTCGAGCGGCGCCGGCCCGACACGCCCGTGATGGTCACGCTGCAACGCGACGGCGTGATCGTCGAACGGTTGTTCGATCCGTACGCGGCGCGCGACTTGGGGCTCACGTATCCGCCGATCACGGAGGCGATGGAGTGGGTCGTCGACTTGCACGACAACCTGCTCTCCGGCACGACGGGCCGCGCCGTCAACGGCATCGGCGCGTTGTTGTTCGTGCTGCTCGTGATCACGGGCGCGATCGTCTGGTGGCCCGGCGTGAGCCGGATCGGGCACTCACTGCTGCCCGGCAAGCCGGCCAAGTCGGCGCGGTTTGCGCGCCGGCTGCACAATGCGCTCGGCATCTGGATGCTCGCGCTGATCTTCATTTGGGCGATCACGGCGGTCTACTTCTCGTTTCCGGATCCCTTCGAGCGCGTCATCGACTATTTCGACGACGATCTCACGGACTTCGAGCGCCCCGACGGAGTCGTGCGAACGCTCGTGAACCTGCACTTCGGCCGGGCGTGGGGCATGACCGTGAAATGGCTGTGGGTGGTGCTCGGGCTCGTGCCGGCCGTGCTGTTCGTCACGGGCGGCATCACGTGGTGGGTACGCGTCGTGCGGCGCAGAGCCGGCAACGGGATTTTGGATCAGGCCGGCGAGCCGGCTCAATGAACGCGCGGCCGCAGCCCGCGGCGTGAGCGCTACTGGTCGCGCTCGCGCTGCGTCGATTTCTTGCGCAACGCGGCCGCGACCAGCAGCCGTTGCAGCTTCGACGGGCTCAGAAGGCCCAAGCGCTTGCGCTCTCGGCGGATCGCGAGCTCGTCCTGAGGCAGCACGATGGTGTCGGCAAACGGGTCGTATTGTCGGGCGATCACGGCTGCGCATCCTACGTAAGCCGCCTCGGAGCGCGCGTCGATCAGCGTCACGGTTTAGCGACGAGACCGTGTCTCCGGCGCCGCTCAGTCGCGCTCGCCGACGTCGCGCCGATCGTGGACGTCGTCGTTCTCAACGTCCTCGTCGTCATCGTCCTGGAGCAGCGTAGGATCGTCGTCGACGTCTTCTTCGTCGGGCGGCGAACGGCCCGCCGCCTCGTCGATCAGCGGTTCCAACTTGTCGCCGTGCTTCTTGCCGGCTTCGCGCGTGGGCTTCTTCATGACTCTCCTCCATGTGGATTGCGATCGGGGGCTGCACGATCCGTGCCGATCGCGCGCGCCTCCTTCGGAAAAGCGACCACGTTGATCGGCCGGCGACGGATCTCGAGGATGCGGCTGAAAAGAACGTTCCCTTCGGTGGTGACGGCGAACGGACCGGAATTCGTGTCCGTGCCGATCGCGTGCACCTCCGCGAGCCGCCCGCTGCCGTAGTAGCCGGACCGGTACTTGATCCAGTCTCCGGGTACCACGTCGTTCGGCCCGTAGGTCTTGCGTTCGGCGTACATACCTGGTTTTATATACAGCACGACTCGATAAAGTCGATACAGACAAACTGGCGCCCGCGTCCGCGCGGCGCT
>JBBIJV010000020.1:0-26201 GCA_037445815.1 Rhodospirillaceae bacterium | reverse complement strand
GCGCCCCCAGGGCCGCGAGCAGCGCGAGCACCCCCCGCCATGACAATGCCCCGCGGTCGCCGCTCTCCGCGGCCGGCGCGGCGACGCTCAGTGTCCGTGCCGCAGCGCAGACCTACCGCTCTGCGGCCGCCGCTTCTTCCTCGTCTTTGTCGACATAGCGGCGAACGTAATGCGTCGAGCGCACGTTCGTCGTAGCCACCGGCTCGCCGTCGACGAGACGCGGGCGAAAATGCGTTTCGCGCATACGGCGGCTGTAGCGCGATTGCAGGGAGACCGTTTCCGAGTCGCGCGTCACGACGCGCACGTCGGAGGGCAGGCCTTCGCGGGAGACGTCGAACTCGAGGACGATCTCGGCCCACGTGTAGGGCCGGCGCCGCTCGGCGCGGTCCACGCTGCTCAGCGGCGGCACGAAGTCGAGCATCGCCGGTTTGGCGAAGTAGGCTTCCACGTCGGTGCCCGCGCTTTCGCGGAGCGCGTTCCAGGCTTGCCGGTAGTAGCTCGCGGCGGCTTCCGTCTCGCCGCGAACCGTGGCCCAGTCGCCGAGCAGCGCGAGCGATAGCCCACGCTCGATCGGGCTCGCGTCCGCGTTGGCGGCGAGCACCGCCTCGAGCCGGTCGCGCTGCTCGGAATTCTCGCCTTGCGTCAGGAGCAGGTCGAGGGACACGAGCTCGCGCAGCGGGGCGAGAACGCCCGGGTCGCTCGCGCCGAGCCGCGCTTCCTGAGACTTCAGCACTTCTTCGTATTGCTCGCGGGCGCTTTCGGGGAGCCGCGATTGCTCGTAGTAGCGAGCCAAGGTGTAGCGGAACGGGATCAGGCGCTCGTCGTTTGCGCCGAACCGCCGGATCGCATTGTCGAGCCGCTCGATCTGGATATTCCGTGCCTCCACCGTATCGCCGAGCCCGAGATACGCCGTCGTGATGTCGTCGAGCAGCGGCGCCTGCTCGACGTTGAACAGGCCGAGATTGCGCTGGCTGATGTGCTGCGCCTGCTCGAGGCTTGCGATCGCCTCTCGATACTGCGCGCTCTTGATGTAAGTGCGGCCGAGCGCGCGGTAGTACTCGATCAGTGTCGGGGAGTACTCGCCCTCGGCGTCTGCAACGATCTCGATGGCCTCGGCCAAGTTCGCGATCGCGTCGTCCGTGGAGCGCAGCTCCGCCTGAATGAGCCCCAGCGCGGCGAGGTCGGCCGGATACGTCGGCTCGCGCTGCTCGCGCTGCGCCTCGACGATACGCTCCGCCGGCCCGAGCGCCGCGCTGTAGTCGCGCGCGTTTATGAAGCCGTCGCGGCCGCGGCGAAGCTCGTCGAGCGGCGACGCCGCTCGAATCTCTTCGGCGGGCTGAGCGTAGAGCGCCGTTGGCGCCGCCCAGGCGGCGAGCGCGAGAAGCCCTATGGCCGCGGCGTCAGTCCTCATCTTCTTCTTCACCGGTCTCGGGCAGATAGCGGAACGTCACCTGGATCGCCAGGCCTTTGCCGGGCACGACCTCGCCGTCGACGATCGACGGCCGGAATCGCGACCGGCGGATGTGCCGCAGAACGGCCTCGTCCTTGAAGCCGGGAGGGTCGGACTCGACCAACGTCACGTTGCTCGTGTTGCCGGCGGTGTCGACGTCGAACTTCACCGTCACGTGGCCGCTCAGGGCTTCGGGAGCCGTGCTCAAGCCGCGCGGGCTGATCGGCTCGTGCAGCACGTAGTTCGCGCCCGAAAACCATTCGCGGCGCAGCTGCTCGCCGTTCGGCGCGGACCCGAGCAGTTGCCAGGCGCGCTGATACTCCGTGCCGTCGTAGCCGGACTTGCCGAACGCGACGGACCAGTCGCCGATGTCGCGCAGCGCTCCGGCAATGGCGACGGGGTCTTGCTCCGGCTGCTCCATGAGCAGCGCCAGCGCGTCTTGCAGCGCCGCCAGCCCCATGCCCGCCGGGTTGCGCTCCTCGCGATACGTATTGCCGATGCCGAGCAGCGGACGCACCAGCCGAACGTCCTTGTCGCCGTGCACCTGGCGAATGATGCGCAGCGCACGCGAGTATTGATCGCGCTGGTTCTGAAACAGCAGCCGATCCCCGAGCCACTCGGCGTATTTATAGATGGCCTCGAGCACGGGGTCGGAGCCCGGCGGATTGGCGCGCTGGACGAGGCGCAGCGCCTCGATCTGCTGCGCTTCGGCATCGGCGAGTTGATCGAGAGCGAGCAGCGAGCGCGACATTCGGTCGAGCAGCTCGATCTGTTCTTCGTTGTGCAGGCCGTACGCGCGGCGGCTCACCGTGCGCGCCTCTTGATAGGCGGCGACGGCGTTCACGTCGTCTTTCGCCTCGTGATACGTGTCGCCGAGGCTCGTCAGAGGACGGATCGCAAGCGGCGTGAAGGGTCCGTCCACGGCGCGATAAACGTCGACGGCCGCCAGATAGCTCTCGGCCGCTTTGTCGTAGGCCTTGGCCTGCCGCTGCGCATCGCCGAGGCTCATGTACGCCTCCGCCGTCGGCAGGCTCTTGCGGCCGAACTCGGCCGTGTTGCTCGCGACGAGTTGCTCGCCGGCTGTCACGGGATCGACGGGCTCGGCGGCGAGGAGATCGGACGGCTCGTCGACCGCCGCGTCCGAAGTCTCCGCCTCGTCTTCCGAAACCGTTCCGTCTCGAGCCTGCTCGACGGCCGCGCCCGCGGCGTTGCGCACGCCGGTTCGCTCGGCCGAGAACGCGCCGCTGCCGGCCCCGAGAACGGCCTCCGGTGTGCTTTCGATCGCGGCGGCGCCGGACGGCGCGGATTGCGGGGGGGCGGCGTCCGCCGTGCCGGTGTCGAGTTGGGCGCGCGCAGCGCTCACGAGGCAGCCGGCGACGAGCGCTGCGAGCAGCCATCCTTGCCGGCGTCTCACCGTGGCACTGGTCGTGGCGAGCCTCATCGCTGGCATTCTATCCCCAAACTCAAGTCGCGCCTTAAGCCGGCGCGAAACCCCCAGAAAAATCGAGCGCGGCGAGAGCCTTAGTCCCGCTCGACTTCGGTAACGTTCAGTGTGTGCCGCTCGCGGCGAATGTCTATAATGGCGCGCCCGCCGATGCTCCCGTCGAGGTTACTTCTCCCGCGCACGGTCTAGACGCCCCTGATGGATCCGACCGATACCCGAAGCACCGAGTACTTTCACCGAGTAGTCGATTGCCAATGGGCGTGCCCCGCGCACACCGACGTGCCGGAGTACATTCGGCTCGTCGCCCAAGGCCGGTTCGCGGACGCGTACCTGCTGAACCGCCAATCGAACGTTTTCCCGGGCATCTTGGGCCGCGTCTGCGACCGGCCGTGCGAGCCGGCGTGCCGCCGCGGGCGCGTCGAGGAAAAGCCCGTGGCGATCTGCCGCTTGAAGCGCGTCGCCGCGGACCATCGAGGCGACGTAGAAAGCCGACTGCCGCGGCCCGCGGCGCGCTCGAACGGCCGCCGCGTTGCGCTCGTCGGCGCGGGCTGCGCTTCGCTGACGGTGGCGAACGACCTCGCGCCGTTGGGCTACGAATGCGTGATCTTCGAAGCGCTCGATCGCCCCGGCGGGCTCATGCGCACGAACATTCCTGCGTTTCGCCTTCCGGCCGAGGTGCTCGACGAGGAGATCGGCTACGTTACGCGGCTCGGCGTGGACGTGCGCTACAACTCGCCCGTCGCGAGCTTGCGTGCGCTGCTCGACGAAGGTTACGACGCCGTGTTCGTCGGCAGCGGCGCGCCGAAAGGCAAGGATCTGAAACTGCCGGGCCGCGAGGCGACCGACCGCATCCACATAGGCATCGACTGGTTGGGCTCGATCGCGTTCGGCCACACGACCTCGGTGGGCAACCGCGTGCTCATCATCGGCGTCGGCAACACGGCGATGGACTGTTGCCGCAGCTCGCTGCGGCTCGGCGCCAAGGACGTCAAGGTCATCGCGCGCAAGCCGCGGCCGTTTTTCAAGGCTTCCGACTGGGAGCTCGAGGACGCCGAAGAGGAGCGCGTCGAGATCGTCGTGAATCATTCGCCGAAGGAGTTCGTCGTCGACGACGGCAAGCTCGTCGGCATGCGCTTCGACGAGCTCGAGTACGAGCTCGATGCGCGCGGGGAGATCGTCGCGAGCAAGGTCGTTCGCGACGTGTTCCTGCCGTGCGACGACGTCGTGCTCGCGATCGGCCAGGAGAATGCGTTTCCGTGGATCGAGCGCGATTTGGGTGTCGAGTTCGATCGCCACGACGTTCCCGTCGTCGATCCGAAGACGTTCCAGTCGACGCGGCCCGGCGTGTTCTTCGGCGGCGACGCGGCGTTCGGCCCCAAGAACATCATCTGGGCCGTCGAGCACGGTCATCAGGCCGCGATCTCGATCCACAAGCATTGCGAAGGCACAAGCTTGACCGAGCGCCTGCCGCGCGGCGTGACGCTGACGACGGCGAAGATGGGCATCCACGAGTGGAGCTACAGCAACGCCTACGAGCCCGCGGGGCGGCGCATGATGCCGCACGTCGACTTGAAGCGCCGGTTCAAGAAGCTCGACATCGAGGTCGAGCTCGGCTTCACGGCGGAGCAGGTGGCCACGGAAGTCGAGCGCTGCTTGAACTGCGACCTGCAGACCGTGTTCACGGCGGATCTTTGCATCGAGTGCGACGCGTGCATCGACATCTGTCCCGTCGACTGCTTGGCCCTTGCGGCTAACGGCAGCGAGCAGGAGCTCTCGACGCGGCTCAGAGCGGCGCGCCTCGACTTCAGTCAGCAACTCTTCGTCTCGGCGCCGCTCAAACAAACCGGGCGCGTGATGCTGAAAGACGAGAATCTTTGCGTGCACTGCGGGCTTTGCGCCGAGCGCTGCCCGACGGGTGCGTGGGACATGCAGAAATCGACGGTGACGATTCCGTACGCGAGCGACGAAGCACGGCTGGAAGTGGCAGAGTGGGACAAGAGCAGCAGAAAAGCCGGGTAAACGACTTCGTCCTCAAGATTGCGAACGTCAACGGCACCGGCTCGGCGAGCGCGAACTCGCTGCTGATGAAGACCGTGTTCCGCATGGGCGTTCCGGTCAGCGGCAAGAACTTTTTCCCGTCGAACATCCAGGGCTTGCCGACCTGGTACGAGATTCGAATCAGCGGCGACGGCTATCTCGCGCGCTCGGGCACCGTCGACGTCATGGTGGCCATGAATGCGCAGACGTACGGGCGCGATCTTCAGGAGGTGGCGCCCGGCGGCGTGCTGATCTACGACTCGACGTGGCCGCGCGATCGGCAGTTGAAGCGCGCCGACATCGACATCATCGGCGTGCCGCTCGCCCGCATGTGCAACGAGCGGTTCAAGAACGCGCGCACGCGCATCCTCATGAAGAACATGGCGTACGTCGGCGTGCTCGCGGCCTTGCTCGAGCTCGATCGCGGCGTCATCACGCAGCTCGTGCAGGAGACGTTCGCGCGCAAGCAGGAGCTCATCGCGGCGAACCTCGAAGCCATCGACTTGGGCTACGAATATGCGCGCGCCAATCTCGAATGCCCGCTCGCGCTCAAGGTGAGGCCGCTCGGCAAGACGGCGGGCCACATCATGATCGACGGCAATACGGCGGCTGCGCTCGGCTGCGTGTACGCGGGCGCCACGGTGGGCGCGTGGTATCCGATCACGCCGTCGACGTCGCTGATGGACGCTTTCAAGTCGTTCTGCGAGCGCTATCGCAAGGATCCCGAGAGCGGCGAGCGGCGCTACTGCATCGTGCAGGCCGAGGACGAGCTCGCGGCCATCGGCATCGTTCTGGGCGCCACCTGGAACGGCGCGCGCGCATTCACGCCCACGAGCGGGCCCGGGCTGTCGCTGATGTCGGAGTTCTTGGGCTTCGCCTATTTCGCGGAGCTCCCGGCCGTGCTGTTCGACGTGCAGCGTGTCGGCCCGTCAACCGGAATGCCCACGCGCACGCAGCAGGCCGACCTGCTCGCCGCGGCCTACGCGTCGCACGGCGACACGAAGCACGTGCTGCTCTTTCCGTCGGATCCGCGCGAGTGCTTCGAGCACGCCGTCGCGGCGTTCGATCTCGCGGACCGGCTGCAAACCCCCGTCATCGTCATGTCGGACCTCGACATCGGCATGAACGACTGGATGTGCCGCGAGCTCGACTGGGACCCGCAGTATCGGCCCGACCGCGGCAAGGTTCTGTCGGCGGCCGAGCTCGAGGCAGCGAAGACGTTCCACCGCTACGTCGACGTCGACGGCGACGGCATTCCGTACCGCACGCTGCCGGGCGTGCATCCGCGCGGCGCGTATTTCGTGCGCGGCTCGGGACACAACCAATACGGCGGCTACACGGAGGACGCGGCCGAGTACAGCCAGGTCGTCGATCGGCTCGCGAGGAAGTGGCAGACGGCGGCGCAGCTCGTGCCTGAGCCCGTGATTCGCCGGGCCCGCAAGGCGACCGCGCTCGGCGTCGTGGCGATTGGCAGCAGCAATGCCGCCGTCGAAGAGGCGCTCGACCGCCTCGCGGCAAAGGGCGTTCACGCCGATTATTGCCGCATCCGCGCGTTCCCGTTCGGTCAGAGCGTGCGGCAATTTCTCGACCAGCACGAGCGCGTATTCGTCGTCGAGCAAAACCGCGACGCGCAGCTGAAAACGCTGCTGCTTGCCGAGACCGGCTATCCGCCGGCGCGCCTCGACTCGATCTTGAGCTACGGCGGCTTGCCGATCGATCAGCGCTGCGTCGCCGATGCGCTCGAGCGGCACGCGGCGCAAGGAGTGGCGGCATGACGTCGATCGCGAAGCCCCAGATCGTGCACCAGGGGCTCAAGCGCAACGCGCTCGGGCTCACGATCCGGGACTACGAGGGCGGCATGTCGACGCTGTGCGCCGGCTGCGGGCACGACTCGATCACGGCCGCGATCGTGCAGGCGTTCTTCGAGCTCGACATCCCGCCGCACACGGTGGCGAAGATGAGCGGCATCGGCTGCTCGTCGAAGACGCCGGCGTACTTCTTGGGCGCGGCGCACGGCTTCAACTCCGTGCACGGCCGCATGCCGTCGATCGCGACGGGCGCGAGCGCCGCGAATCGCGAGCTGCACCTGATCGGCGTTTCGGGCGACGGCGACTCGCTGTCGATCGGCCTCGGCCAGTTCATGCACGCGCTGCGCCGCAACCTGGACATGGTGTACATCATCGAGAACAACGGCGTGTACGGCCTCACGAAGGGGCAGTTCTCGGCGTCGGCCGATGTCGGCTCGAAGGCGAAGCGCGGCGAGGTCAACAAGCAGCCGCCGATCGACCCCGTGCAGATGGCGCTCGCGCTCGGGGGGTCGTTCGTGGCGCGCAGTTTCTCCGGCGACAAGGAGCAGCTCGTGCCGCTGATCAAAGCCGGGGTCCGCCACCGCGGGTTCGCGTTGATCGACGTGATCTCGCCGTGCGTCACGTTCAACGATCACGAGGATTCGACGAAGAGTTACGCCTACACGCGCGAGTTCAATCACCGTGCGATTCAGGCGGACTTCGTGCCGCCCGCGGCCGAGATCGAGGCGGCGTACCACGAGGGCGAGGTTTTGCCCGTCGAGCTCCACGACGGCAGCCGCGTGCTGCTCAAGAAGGTGGCGAGAGACTATGACGCGTCGAATCGCGGCGCCGCGCTCGAATACGTGCGCGCGCGCCAGCGCGCCGGCGAGATCGTCACGGGGCTGCTCTATTTGAACGGCTCGTCGCCGGATCTGCACGCCGTGAACGGCACCGTCGCGACGCCGCTCGCCGGCATCCCCTACGAGGACCTGTGCCCCGGACGCGAGGCGCTTCTCGCCCTGCAGAAGCGCTTCCGCTGAGCCGTGTGACGCAATTCACCGTAATCTGGCCGTGAAACCGGCAGCGTAGCGGGCGCTACCCCCCAAGTGGTGCCCACTCGATGACCGACTCGACTGCGACGATCCAGGGCTTGCGCGATCGCTTGACGGGCCTGCTCGCCGATTGGGGAGCCGAGCTCGCCGCGGTGCTCAAGGAGCTCGAAGAGAAACGCGCGCGAGTCGCCGAGCTCGAGGGCGGCGCAGCCGGGCGAGCGGACGAGGTCGAGGCGCTCCGACAGCGCATCGACGGTCAGAATACGCTGATCGAGGCGCTGCGCGGCGACGCCGAAGAGGCGCAGAAGCTGCGCGCCGAGATTCGCAGCAAGGATCTGGAGCTCGAGCGCGTGACCTCCGAGCTCGAGAGCAAGAAAGAGCTCGTGCGCGCGCTACGCCGCGACACCGACGGCACAGACCGCCTGAAGACGGAGCTCAAGCACAAGGACAAAGAGATCGAAGAGCTCAAGGCGAAGCTCGCGAGAGCGGAGCGCCAGGCCGGCGATGCCGCCGCGCAGCTCGCGGGCTTGCGCGAAGCCGCCGCCAGCAGGGCCAGCGAGGAGCAGGCCGAGCTCGAGGCGCTGCGCTCGGAGCTCGAGGCGCGCAAGACGCTGATCAAGAGCTTGCGCGCAGATCAGGAGCGCGTCGGGGCGCTGCAAGCGAGCCTCGAGGAGAAGCGGGACATCATCGAGCAGCTCGAGGCGTCGATCAACCGCCACTCGAACACGATCGCCGAGCTGCGCCGCAGCGTCGAGATGTGGAAGCGCAAGTATCAGGCCGTGAAAGGCGACAGCCCCACGGCGACGACCTCGATCAATCTGCCGACGCTGTCCGACACGGACGTCCGCGTCATCGAGGAAATCGAGAAATCTTCATCCGGCAAGACCGACGCGACGATCGCGATCGACATGCGGCGCTCGCTCCTCGAGGCGCGCCGCACCGCGGCCCAAGGCAGCGGCGAGAAGTAAGTCGGGCGCGCCGCTCGGCTGCGTCCCCGCGGCCGTTTCGCGTTTCTCGGAAGGCGGCTCCCGGCCCCGCGCGCGCTCGCTGCACGCCCAGTCGTACTTATGTAGAACGGCTCTTATAATTGTGACTGTACTCACAGACATACCGACGGGAAAGATCGAGCCTGGTCGCAGGACGATTTAACGGAACGCCGATTACGTTACTTCGTCTAAGTTCATGTGTCGGCAGGTGGAGGAGACGCTGACGATCGAATAACAAAAAAAACCGAGCCACGCCCCAATGGCACGAAAACACCATCACTAGGGAGTGTTGATGACGACGACGCTGTCCGAATCCGACGTCCATCGAGAGATCAACGGCTCGAGGGGCGGAACGCAACGAGGCACCTTCATCGACGATCTGACCGCGTATGCCACGCAACATCAAGCGCAGCACTGGCGTGGCACCTTCGCAGAATTCCTTCACGACATTCTTCCCCAAGATCCCGCCAAGCTGACGCGCACGTCGCATCAGTACATCTACGACATGCTCTGCGCCTACCGCGACGCCGCGGGGGGGCGCCGCGAGAACGGCTCCGAGCAGCGGTCGCCGACTGCGTTGTTCGCAGGCGAGCTGTTCGGCATCGACAGCGCGCTCGAGCGGGTCATCGATTACTTCAAGGCCGCGGCCGCGGGCTCCGACGTGGGCCGCCGCCTGCTGCTGCTGCTGGGGCCGCCGTCGGGTGGCAAGTCCTCGCTCGTGATCCTGCTGAAGCGCGGGCTCGAGGAATACAGCCACACCGACGACGGCGCGCTCTACGCGCTCGCCGGGTCGCCGCTGCACGAGTCTCCGCTGAACCTCGTTCCCGCCAGCTTGCGGCCGAAGTTTCGCGCCACCTACGGCGTCGACATCCAGGGCGAGCTCTCGCCGTATGCCCGCGCGCGTCTCGACGACGAGTTTCACGGCGACTTCATGCGCTTCCCCGTGGAGCGCATCTTCCTCTCCGAGGCTGCCCGCGTCGGCGTCGGCACGTATGCGCCGCACGACCCCACGACGGCGGACATCGCCGACCTCGTCGGCTCCGTGGACCTCTCGAAGGTGGCCGAGATCGGCGACGAGGGCGACCCGCGGGCATGGTCGTGGTCGGGCGCCGTCTACGCGGCGAGCCGCGGCGTGCTCGAGATGATCGAGATCTTGAAGGTCAAGCGCGAGTTCCTCTATCTGCTGCTCACGTTGACGCAGGAGAAGAACGTCAAGGTGTCGCGCTTCCCGCTCATCCACCTGGACGAGACGATCCTCGCGCACACGAACCTGGCCGAGTTCAACAAGTTCCTCCAGGAGAAGGAGAACGAGGCCCTGCTCGATCGCATGGTGATCGTGAAGGTGCCGTACACGCTGTCGTTCCGCGACGAGGCGCGCATTTACCGCAAGCTCGTGTCGAGCGCGCCGGCGTTCCGCAAGGTGCACTTCGACCCGCACGTGCTCGACCTCGCCGCGGTGTTCGCGATCCTCACGCGGCTGCAAAAGCCGCAGCGCGAGGGCCTCGACCTCACGAAGAAGCTGAAGCTTTACGCCGCCGAGGACGTCGAGGGCTTCACGGCGGCCGACGTGCCGCGCATCCACGCCGAGTCGCCCGACGAGGGCCTGACGGGCGTGAGCCCGCGGTTCGTGATCAACGCCATCAGCAACGCGATCACGCGCAACAACGCCGCCAGCCTGACGAGCATGGAGATGCTGCTCGCGCTCAAGGACGCCATCGAGACCGACGCCCGCATGGACGCCGGCCGCAAGAAGCAGTGGATCGAGTTCCTCGTGCTGGCGCGCAAGGACTTCTACAACCGGTGGGTCAAGGAGGACGTGCACCGCGCGCTGTTCGCGTCGTTCCAGGAGGAAGCGCAGCAGCTGCTCGAAAAATACCTGGACGAGATCGAGGCCTCTCTGGACAAGCGCGAGGTGGAGGACCCGATCACGGGCGAATCCCGGCCGCCCGACGAGCGCTTCCTGCGCTCCGTCGAGGAGAAGATCAAGATCTCCGAGTCCGGCAAGCTGTCGTTCCGGCAGGAGGTCGTGCGCAAGGCGATGGTCGCTTTCAAGGCCGGCGAGAAATTCACGCTCGACAACCACTCGCGGCTGCACGAGGCCATCGAGCAGTACCTGTTCGAGGAGCGCCGCGACGTGCTGCGGCTCGTGACCTCGAAGGCGCGGCCCGACGAGGAGGCCGAGCAGAAGATCTCGGCCGTGCAGGAACGCCTGATACGCGAGTACGGCTACGACGAGCACAGCGCCAAAGAGGCGCTCAATTACGTCACCACGTTGCTGTCGCAGGAGTAGCACGCAGCGAGAGGCAAAGGAGGGCGAGCGAAAATGGCAGCAGGGTCGTCCGGTTTCGTGGACGCTTCCGGTTCCGGGCGGCAGTGGTACGACCTCTTCTCGCGCGGGGCGCGCGATTGGCTGCGGCACAACGACAAAGTCCGCGCCGCGGTTCGCGACAAGCTCCCCGAGCTCATCGCCAACAGCGATCTACAGCCGGGCGCCGATCAAACGGTCCAGGTTCCCGTCCACTTCCTCGAGCACGCGCGGCTTCGGCTGCGCGACGCCGAAGAGTCAGAGGGTGTGGGCCAGGGCGCCGGCAAACCCGGCGATCAGCTCGTGCAGCCCGGCGACGGCGCGACGGCGAAGGGCGCCGGCGGCAACGAGCAGGGCGGCTACCAGTTCGTCCTGGAGCTCAAGATCGACGACATCGTCGACTGGCTCTGGGAGGAGCTGAAGCTGCCGAACCTCAAGGTCAAGTCGGGCGCCGTGCAGTACGACGACTACACGCGCGAGGGCTGGAGCCGGCGCGGCGTGCGCTCGCGGCTCGATCGGCGCCGGTCGCTCAAGGAGGCGCTGAAGCGCCGCGCCGTGCAGCGCCGGGCGCCGCCGTTCACGAACGACGACTTGCGCTACCGGCAGCTCGCGATGCGGCGCCGGCCCGCGACGGAGGCCGTGGTCTACTTCGCGATGGACGTCTCCTCGAGCATGACGGAGCACGACCGCAAGCTCGCGAAGTCGTTCTTCTTCTGGGTGGTGCAGGGCTTGCGCCGCCAGTACACGCACCTCGAGACCGTGTTCGTCGCGCACACGGTCGAGGCGTGGGAATTCGCCGAGCAGGAGTTCTTCCAGGTGAGCGGCAGCGGCGGCACGGTGGCTTCCACGGCGTTCCGCAAGGTGCTCGAGATCGCCACGCAGCGCTACGAGCCGAGCCGCTTCAACACGTACGTCTTCTACGCCTCCGACGGCGCGAACTTCCACAACGACCGCGACGCCGCGCAGGCGGCCCTCACGGAGCTCGGCGCCATCGCGAACTACGTCGGGTACGTGGAGACGGCGTCGGTGGCCCAGCAGCCGCTGCAGTCCGAGACGGCGCTCTTGTTCGAGCGGCTCGAGGCGCAGACGGGCGCCGCCGGCCGTCACGCGCTGTCGTCGCCGGAGTCCGTCTGGGACGCGATTCGCGCCTTCTTCACCCGCCGCCCCGAAGCCGAGGTGTGACGCGTGAACGACACGCTGCGAAGCTACGCCGCCCGTCTCGAGCAGCTCGCGCGCGACCACGGCCTCGACTACTACCCCGTGCAATTCGAGGAAGTGCCCTCGAGCTTCATGATGGAGGTGGCCGTGTACGGGCTGCCCGTCCGCATGCCGCACTGGTCGTTCGGCGTGCGCTACATCTATCAGCTCGTGCAGCACCGCATGGGCCACTCGCGGCTGTTCGAGGTGGTCTTCCCCGGCAATCCCGGGCGGGCCTATCTCGCGGGCAACAACTCGCTGCAGGAAAACACGCTCGTCACGGCCCACGTGCTGGGCCACGCCGACTTCGCGAAGAACAACTCGTTGTTCAAGCGCAGCCAGGAGCAGGTCGGTTACCGCATCGTCGAGCAGGCGGCGGCGCACGCGCGCGAGATCGGCGAGGCCGTCGAGCTGCACGGCCAGACGCGCGTCGAGCAGGTGCTCGACGCGGCGCTGTCGCTCGAGGCGCACATCGACCCGTTCCGCAACCTGCGCCGCGAGCGCTATCCGCAGTACGCCGACAGCCAGCGCCCGGTCGCCGAGAGCGGCTTCCAGAAGCGGTTCGAGAGCCTGCCCGGCAGCACGCCCGTGGCCGACACGCCGCTCGAGCGCGCACGGGCCCCGATTCCGCCGGCGCCCGAGCGCGATCTGCTCTGGTTCATCGCCGAGTACGCGCCCGAGCTCGAGGAGTGGGAGCGAGACATCTTCCGTGCCGTTCGCGAGGAATCGTTTTATTTCTATCCCGTGTTCGCCTGCCAGATCATGAACGAGGGTTGGGCCAGCTATTGGCACGCGCGGCTGCTGCGCGAAGCCGATTTCCTGCCGCACAACGAGTACCTCGACGCGCTGAAGACGCACTCCGACGTCGTGCGGCCGCACGCGGCTGAGCAGCAGGCGTCGCTCGCCACGAACCCGTACCACCTGGGCTTCTCGATCTGGGAGTCGATCGTGGAGGAGCACGGTATCGAGCGCGCGTTCCAGATCCGCGCCGAGGACGACGACTTCAGCTTCGTGCGCAATCATTTGACGCAGGAGCTCGCCGAGGAGCTGAAGCTGTTCCGCTACGAGCGCAGCGCCGACGGCGGCGTGCGCGTGCTCGACCACGACATTCACGCGCTGCGCGAGACCGTGCTCGCGCCGAAGTACAACTTCGGCGCGCCGGCCGTGCTCGCGAAGCACGTCGCCACCGACGGCTCGTTGACCCTGGTGCACGAGCACGAGACCGACGGCCGCGGGCTCGACCTCGAGCGCGCGGAGCGCGTGCTCGACTATCTGCACAAGGTGTGGCGCAGGCCGATCAGGCTCGAGACGATCGACTCGGCCGGTCAGCCGCGCACGCTGTCGCGCGCGGCGCCCTGACTAAGCGCCGCGCAGCGCGGCTCGATAATCCCGAATCGCTTGGCTCGCCGTCGGCCGGTCTAGAAAGCTCACGAGCTGGTCGAGGTCAATGTCGGGTAGTGCCTCGCTGGCCGGCACGGCTTCGTAGTGAGTGCCGCGCAGCACGTGAACATGGATCCGACCTTGTTTCCACATCCAGATCTCGCGGACGCGGAGCTTGCGGTAGACGTCGAGCTTGTCGATGCCGCCCGACGTCCAGATCACCTCGATTGCAAGGTCGGGGCGCGGCTTGCGCTTCGGGTTGGGTCCGAAGATGTAGCACTCGTCCGCTTCGGCGCCTCGCTTCGCTTGCTTGCTCGTCAAGGTCCACGAGCCGTACGGCGTGAATTCGACGTCTCGCTCGAGGCACCACGCTTCCACGAGGCGGCCGACGTAGGACTTGATCTGATCGTGCGGACGCGAGGGGCTCATGATCTCGAGCGTCCCTTCGACGTACGTGAGGCGTGGTATGGAGCGTTCACCGCGAATTTCGAGCAGCCGCAGATAGTCGGCCCACGTCACGCCGTGGAGATGCACGTAGTGGTCTTCGCGGGGTGTGTCGCCCCAGTCCACGTGTTCAGCTCGAGCGATCATGGGGTGGAATTATAGTCCCCGCCGTCGCGGCTACGACGCACGCCTTCGAACAGTGGAAAACGAGCAGATTTGCGCAGCCCGGCACGCGCTTACGACGCCGCCCGGTTACTTCTTGAACAGCGCGTCGAGGGCCGAGCGTGCCGCGGCCTCGGCGTCCGCTTCGGCCCGGTTGTACGCGCGCGGATTCGGCTCGAAGTAGTCGCAGAAGTTCGCGGCTTTCTTGTCGCGTACCTCGATTGCGTCGTCCTCGGAGCAGCCCTTCGGCTTGCGCGGCGCGTAGTGCAAGCACATGCGGCACACGTGCAGGTGCACGCGGCACTTCGGGCATTCGTCGAGCCGCGCGAGCGGCAGCGACAGCCGCGCGAGCGACTCGCCGCAGCGCCAGCACTTCAAGTCGTGCGCCATGGCTTAGAGAGGGAGCTCCGCGCCTTCGAGCGCGAGCAAGCGGTGCTTGATGGCGAGGCCGCCCGAATAGCCGCCGATCGTGCCGTCGCTCGCAATCACGCGGTGGCACGGAATCACGATCGGCAGAGGATTGCTGCCGACGGCGCCGCCGACGGCCCGCGCGGCGCCGGGCTGCCCGATCGCGCGCGCGACGTCGCCGTAATTGCGCAAGGCGCCGTACGGAATTTCGCGAAGCGCGCGCCACACGCGGAGCTGAAACGCCGTGCCGTAGGGCGCGAGCTCGAGCTCGAACTCGCGCCGTTGGCCGGCGAAGTACTCTGCGAGCTGCGCGCGCGCGTCCTTGCAGCGCTGCGCGTCGCGGCGGCCCTCGGGGCGCCGACCGTCGAAGCGGATTTCGACGAGGCGCCCATCGGCGTCGACGGCCACCGACAGCGAGCGCAGCGGCGAGGGGACCAAGTCCCAGTAGCAATAGGCCGTGGCCCCGCGACGCTGCGCGGCGTCTGAAGCGATCGGTGCCGAGCCGCCCACTCTGTTACCTTAGCGTGCCGCCTCGGACGCTGTCCCAAGGCGGGTTTCTTGTAGCAGCGGATGCTAACAGAGATCGCGAACGCCGCCGAACGAGCCCATGGATTTTGGAAGCAGAACGACGCCGGGGCCCGTCGCGGCCGACGAGGGCAGGGATGCGCGAGGTCGAGCAAGACAGGGAGCGATTGCCGGCGAGGGAGGGATGCCCGAGGTAGAGCAATGCAGGCGAGGGCAGGGATGCCCGAGGTAGAGCGACGCATGGAGCAGTTGCCGGGAGCCGTTGCCGAACAGTGGGTCACGGTCGCGATCGGGCTCACGGACGCGCGGGCCAACGAGCTGGCGCTCGTGCTGACGGCGCGCAACGTGCCGTTTCAGCGCCAGCCGGGACTCCGCGGCTGGGAGCTCTGGGTGCCCGTCGCGGACGCTCCGGCAGCGGCCGCGGAGCTGACGCTGTACGCCCACGAGAACGCGCGGCAGATCGGCGCCCGCCCGCTCGAGGAGGTGGGCGCCGGCAAAGCCGGGGTGGCCTGGTACGTGGCGACGCTGCTTGCCGCGTTCCTGGCGCTGCACAACGACTTGTTCGGCCGCGATTGGCTCGAGGCGGGCCGGCTCGAGGCGGGGCGGCTGCTCGACGGCGAGTGGTGGCGTGCGATCACGGCGCTCACGCTGCACCTCGAGCTCGATCACTTGGGAGGCAATCTCGCGTTCGGCGCGTTCTTCGGGTATTTCGTCGGCCGCTACTTGGGCCACGGCGTCGGCTGGCTCGCCGTGCTGCTCGCGGCCGCGACGGGCAACGTGCTGAACGCGCTGCTCCAGTCGCCGCTGCACCGCTCCATCGGCGCATCGACGGCCGTGTTCGCGGCGCTCGGCTTGCTCGCCGCCTATACGTGGCGGCGCGGCTTCCTCCGCGATACGCCATGGCGCTCGCGAATCGCGCCGATCGTCGCGGCGCTCGGGCTGCTCGCCTTCACGGGCACTGCCGGCGAGAACACGGACTTGGGCGCGCACCTGTTCGGTTTCGTCGGCGGCGTCGGGTTCGGTTTCGCGCTCGCCACGTTCGCGCCCGTCACGTGGCTCAAGAGCGCCCGCGTGCAACGGCTCTGCGGCGCGGCCGCGGCCTTCACCCTCGTCGCGGCCTGGGCCGTGGGCCTCGGCGCTGCCGGCTGATCAATCGAGCGCGCTCGCGACGAGCTCCAAGAAGTCGCTCTCGTTCCTGATCGATTCCGCGAGCCGCGCGTTCAGCGTGTAGCCGTAGCGCTTCGCCATCGCCTCGTACTTCGGCCGCCGATGCGCGACGAGCGCGGGGAAGATCCAGCGCACGAACTCGTCCGGCACTATCTGATCCGGGCTGTCGAGCTCGGCTTCGGCCAAGTACTCGGCAAGCTTCACGTCGAGGAACTTCTCGTTGTAGTAAAGCGGCTTCGGATCGCTGACGGCGCGGCGCACGAGCTCGCGCTCCATCTCCTCGTCGGCTTTCAGGTAAAGGATCAGCGTGTGCTCGGCGAGCGTCTTCTCCGTCTGCTCATCGTCGAGCTCGACGAGGCTGCCGCCGGCGTCGTTGATGAAGTGATCGTAGCCGTAGATTTCCTGCGCTTTGACGATGAACTCCGCCACGTCGCGCATCGCGCCGATCTCGGCCTCGCGGTGCAGGCGCTGGCGGCGCTTGAACTCGGCGACGGGAAGGCCTCCCAAATCCGTGCGGCCGATCTTCCCCAAGAACGTCGAGACGGGCTGGAGGTTGTGGACCGTGATGTTGCTCGCGATGTAGATAGAGTCGTTGCGCAAGAGCTCGCGCAGGAAATCCACCTTCATCGCTTGCCGCTTGATGTTGTCGAGAATCGGCTCGGCGAGATACTTCGTGCCGATGCGGTAGTCGCCCGAGTAGTGGAACCACTTCGACGAGGGCAGCTTGTACGCGAGCGTCGTCTTGCCGACGCCCGACATGCCGAGCAGCGTGATGGCCTTGTGCGGCCAGGCCAGGAACTCGGAGCGGCTCATGCGCATGGGTCGGAACTCGAAGTAGCGGCGGCGGGTGGATTATACGGTGGGCGCGCCGAGCCGCTCTCGGCCCGTTCGAGGCCTAGGCGCCCGCTTTCCCGATGCCGCCGATCGAGCCGTCGCCGAGTTCTTCCGCCGTGGTGCCCAGGCGGATGTCGAAGTTCGCCGTGAGCTCGCCGAGCATCGAGCCCGGCAGCGGGCGGTACTCGACCATCAGCGTCTCGAGGAGCTTCGGGTCGCGGATGCGCTGCGTGATCAAATCGCGCGCGTTCGCCTCGTGCCCTTTGACGAGCGCCTGCGTCGCCATGATGCGCCGGCCGGCCTTGCTCACGGCCACGTGGATGTGCGGCGCGCGGAACTGCCCTTGCAGCGTGTACGGCACGGGCTTGATCGTGCGGAAGTAGTACCGCCCTTCCGAATCCGTGAGGAACCGGCCGTAGCCCTGGAAGTTCGCGTCGATCTTGCCGTCGTTGCGGCCTTGGCTATGGATATAGGAGCCGTTGACGTCGGATTGCCAGATCTCGATGAACGCGTTGCGCACGGGCGCGCCGTTCGCGGCGAAGAGGCGCCCGGTGAAGTGCGTGATCTCACCGACGGCCGGCGTCAGCGAGTGGTTCAGGATCAGCAGGTCGTTGTCCGTGTCGAGCGGCAGGCGGTCGGGGTAGTAGGGCCCGTCGCCCGTGACGGCCGTGGCCAGGGCTTGTGCGAACGCGCCCGGGGCGGCCAAAGTCGCCGCAGTCAAGCTAGCGCCTCGGATGAACTGCCGTCGCGTGGAGATCATGGCACGCCCCCTTGGCAACCGCTGCCCGAGGCGCGGCTTTTTGACCCGCGCCCCGCGCCGTGTCTCATGTGCAGTCCGGACCAGCCTACGCCCGCCGCCTGAGCCGGGCAACGCCTTCCCTCCCATCCGTTTTATTCGCGCACGGCTTGCGAAGCGGAGACAACACGAGTCAATCGTTCAACGAGCGGCCGGTATTGCAGCCACGCCCCGCAAGCGCGAGCGGTTCCGCATGGAACGGCCCCCACGCGCCCTCGCTGCTGCGAGTCCGCGCTTGCAGAAGACCGCCGCCCGTCGGATCCTGACGGCCGCCGCACCGAGGCGAGTGACGGGGGAATCGACTTGCGCCTTGCAATCTCACTGGCGGCGGCGCTCGGCGCCGCTACGTTTTCGACGAACGCAGACGCGCAACGTGCCGTGGGGCAAAGCGCCGCGGCTTCGCCGACTCCGGCGCAAACCGCATGCGCGCTGCGCGCCGCGCCCGGCGTCAGCGAGCAGCGCCTAACCTCGGGCGGCCGGGGGCGGGCGTACCGCTTGTTCGTGCCGCAGGGCTACGACGGCCGCGCGCCGTTGCCGCTCGTGCTCGACTTGCACGGCAGCGGCGGCAACTCGGCGGGCCAGGCCGAGACGTCGCGCTTCGAGGCGCTCGCCGACCGCGAGGGCGTGCTCGTCGCGTCGCTGCAGGCCGCGGCGCAGGGCAATCGCTGGAACGTGCCCGTCACGGCCGACCGGCCCGACGACGTGCAGTACGTCTCCGACGTCATCGATCACATCGCCGCGCGCGTCTGCACGGACTTGCGCCGCGTCTACGCCACGGGCTTCTCGGGCGGCGCGCGCATGTCGTCGCTGCTCGCGTGCCGCTTGAACGATCGCATCGCGGCGATTGCGCCGATGGCGGGCCTGCGCTGGCCCGGCCCGTGCGAGGGCCGCGCGATTCCCGTGCTCGCGTTCCACGGCCTCGCCGATCCGCAGAACACGTACGACGGCCACGCCGAGGGCCGCGGCGGCGAATGGGTCGAGAGCGTGCCCGAGGCGCTCGCGGGTTGGGCCAAGCACAATGGCTGCAACGGCGAGCCGGTGCTCGACGATCCGCCCGGGCCTCTGTCGACGCTACGCTACGAGGGCTGCGAGGCCCAAGTGCGCCTCGTGCGAATCGACGGCCTCCCGCATCGCTGGGCGCGAGACGAGGTCGACGCGACGCGCGAGATGTGGGAGTTCTTCCGCACGCACGCCCTGCCGCGCTGAAGCCGCGAAACGCGGCTGCGGCCTCCTTCGCCGGAGCCGCGCCGGCCCGCATGACGGCGCCTCGCGGCGCGGGGCTCAGGCGCGCCGCAGCACGGTGAGCACGCCGCCGAGATACGCGCTGCCGAACAGGTTCAGGTGATTCAGCAGGTGGTAGAGGTTGTAGAGCGGCGCGCGCGTGCGCCAGCTCGCGTCGATTCCGGCTTCGTCTTCGTACGCCGCGAAAAGCGCCGCCGGCGGCTCGCCGAACAGCGTCAGCATCGCGAGGTCCGCCTCGGCCCAGCCGTAGTGCACGGCGGCTGCGTCGATCAGCGCGAGCTCGCCGTCCTCGCACGCGTGCAGGTTCGCGGTCCACAAGTCGCCGTGAACGAGCGACGCGGGCTGCACGGGAATTCGCGCCGGCAGCGCCAGCGCGAGGCGCTCGACGGCCGCCATGTCGGCCTTGCCGAGGCGGCCCGCCTCATGAGCGCGGCGCGCCTGCGGCAACAGGCGGCACTCGGCGAAGAACCGGTGGCCGTCCTCCGTCGGCGTATTCGCTTGCGGGCTCGAGCCGCACCAGCCGTCGCGGTCGAGGCCGAACGTCGGTGACGTGTGGCGATGCAGGCGCGCGAGCGCGCGGCCGGCGCGCTCCCACGCAGCGCGATCAGCGTGGCCTGCGCCCAAGTCCTCGAGCACGATCGTGTCGCTCGAGAGCCCGTGCACGCGCGGCACGCGCAGCGTCTGAGTCGCTTGCAGCAACTCGAGGCCGTGTGCCTCCATCGCGAAGAAGCCGGCGGGCGCAGAGCGGCGGCGCTTGACGACTACGCGGGCGCCGTCGGCGAGTGTCAGGCGATGCAGGCCGTCGCCGAGCCGAGCCACGCGCGCTGCGAGCTGCGCATCCATGGCGGCATTGTGACCGAAGAGGCCCGGAAGTCGCGTGGGTGCAAAAAAGTTCCCGCGATTTCAGCGGCTCGCTGGCACGGCGTTTGCTTTCTTTTGCGCAGCCATACAAGGAGGTGCTGAATGAGAGAGCCAATGACTGTTGCGGCCGTGCTACTGGCCTTGGCGGCGAGCCCCGTGCTCGCCCAGCGGGACGACGGGCCGGGCCGAAATTTGGATGGCCTGTACATCGGCGTCGGCGTCGGCGACTTCTCGTCGGCCGTCGACGAGATCAACAGCCTCGACGACGTCGGCATCGATTTCAGCGACAGCGACAACGCCATGAAGGTGTTCGCGGGCTGGCGCTTCAATCGGTTCCTCGCGATCCAGGGTGACTTCGTGGACTTCGGCGACGCGAGCGGTTTCGTCTCGACGTCGGCTCGCGGCACGAACGACGTGCAAGGTATCGCGCCGAGCATCGTCGGCACGCTGCCGCTCGGGCCGGTGGAGCTGTTTGCGCGCGCCGGCATGATGTTCTACGAGATCGACTTGAGTCTCACCGGCGGCCGCGTCGTCGACGAGAGCGGCGAGGACTGGCTCTGGTCGGCCGGCATCGGCATCGACGTGGCCGAGCGCTTGAACCTGCGGCTCGAATACGAAGAGATCGACATTCAGGAGCTCGACGAAGCCGACGCGCTGTGGCTCAACGTCGCCTGGAAGTTCTAGCCGCTCGAGCGCTTCAATTTCCTAAATGCGTGACACCGCGCTGCGGCACGATTCACCGTGCCGCAGAGCGGGCCGTCACAGCCAGCCGAAGCCGCGCGCCATCGCTCCAAGAATCCCTGCTCCGAACGCGAGATTGAGCGATATCGCCCACATGAGTTTGCGGTCGAGCCTGGATTCGAGCGAGTCGAATCTGGACTCGAGCGCGGTGAGCTTGCCGTTGACCTCGGAGCTGAAGGCACCGAGCCTCTCGTCGAGCTTGGACTCGAGAGCCGCGAATTTGCTGCCGACCTCGGCCTTGAAGGAGTCCAGCTTCCCCTCGAGCTTGAGCTCGAGACGATCCATTCGCTCGTCCATGCGGTCGCGCAGGGCGAGCAAGCCTGCTTTGATCTCGGCCACCGCGCTCAACAGGTGCGCGACGTCGGATTCCAGCCGCGCGACTCGAGCCTCCATCGGCGTTTCCGGCGATTGCGATTCCGCGGCCAATTGTATGCCCCGCACTCGAGTGCATGTCCAGCATCGGTGAAGGCATTCAAGCGAGCGCGGCGGCGCGCCGCAACGCGCATTTGTCGCCGTAGTCGATGATGATTGCGAGCCGTCGCCCCAAGCGCGACGAATCCGCGGAGCCGCGCAGTGCGTCAGCACAGCCGCTCGGCGCGTCAGCGCAGCCGCGCTGAGATCGCGGTCAGCGTTTGCGCGAGGGCTGCCTTCCGCTTTGCCGCGACGGCGTCGCCGCCGTTGGCGTCGAGCGCGCGTGACAACGCCTCCAATCGCTGCGCCAAGGCTCGATCCTTTGCGTTTGCGTCGAGGCGAGCCGCGGCGGCGTCGAGCGCAGCCGAGGTGTCCTCGAGCTGCGCCGCCGGCACCGCCGAGCCCCGCCGCAGCTGATCGACGTACGCGCGCGCGACGACGGGTTCCGCGGGCCACGTGACGGGGAACTGCTGCTGCGGATTGAACACGTCGCCCTGATCCGCGAGCGTGGCCGCGGCGATCTCGTTCTCGCTCAAGAAGGCGCTCGGCGCGAGCTCGAACACGTCGAGCCCGCGCTGGATCTCCGTCGCGTAGATGCGCCCGTCGTACCAGTACGACGACCAGTAGCCGGCGAGCACGAGCTCTTCGGCGTCGATGGGGCCGCGGTCGAAGTACGCGATCTCGACGGGGTTCGCCGAGTCCGTGAAGTCCCACACCGAGATGCCGCCCTGGTACCAGCTCTGCACCGTGATGTCGCGGCCCGGCACGGGCACGATCGAGCCGTTGTGCGCCACGCAGTTCTCCACGTCGACTTGCGGCGCGGGCATCTTGTAGTGGCTGCGGTAGACGAGCTTGCCGCCGACCAAGTCGTAGACGGCGTCGGCGCCCCAGTCGAGCGGGTCGTGCGCGCGGCAGCGCGGCCGCGTGCCGCCGCCCCACTCGTCGGTGAAGATCACCTTCGTGCCGTCGTTGTTGAACGTGGCCGAGTGCCAGTATGCGAAGCCCTTGTCGACGACGGCGTCGATGCGCTGCGGCTTCAACGGGTCGCGGATGTCGAACACGATGCCGTTGCCCGAGCATGCGCCCGCGGCGATGTGCGCCGCCGGAAACACCGTGATGTCGTGGCACTGGTCCGTGGCGCTCGTCTCCTGCGTCTCGTCCCCGTGATCGCCGCCGCGCCAGAGGCCGGCCAGCACGCCCGTCTCCGGATCCGCGAACACGGCGGGCCGGTCGACGATGCGCGCGGCCGATGGGTTGCGCTTGGGGATCTCTATGACGTCGATGCGAAACAGCGCCGTGCGCGTGTCGCCGGCCACGTTGCCGATGCAGCCCGGAAGCTCCTCCTCGTCGCGCACGCTCGAAGTGCCCGAGTTGTAGACGACGATGCGCTCGGCGTCGCTCGCGACGACGGAGTGCGTGTGCGAGCCGCGGCAGGTCTGCACTTGGCCCACCTGCACGGGGCGCGTCAAGTCCGAGATGTCGAAGATGCGCAAGCCGCGGAAGCGCTCGGGGCTCGCGTCGCTCTGCACGCCCTGAAGCCCGCAGTCGACGCGCCCGCGAGTCTGCTCGACGGACATGATCAAGAGATCGCCGACGATCGAGACGTCGCCTTGCCCGCCGGGGCAAACCACCGACGCCAGCAGCTCGGGTGCTTGCTCCTTTTGCAGCCGGTAGACGTTGAAGCCGTGATAGCTTCCGACGACCATCACGTCGCCCCGAAACGCCATGTCCGTGTTCGCGAACGACAAGAGCGGCGAGCGCTGATTCGAGCGGCCGCCGCCTCGCTCGTCTTCCTCGCGGTCGCGCCGGCGCCGGCGCTCGCTCGCGTCCGCGAGCGCCGCGAGCCGCTTCGGCGACACGTTCGCGGGATTGTTCGGGTCGACGAAGCCCGGGGGCTTCGGCAGCGACGCCACCTTCGTGAGGTTCAGGATCGCCTCGCCGGCGTCGTCGAAGCCGGCCTTCAAGCTCGCGCGCGGATCCGGCGACAGCGTGACGAGCAGCGCGTTCATGCGCTCGATCTCGGCGTTCTGGTCGTTCGTGACGTCGCGCGTGAACTCGAAAAGCGCCGGCTCGTACGCCGAGCCGGGCTGGTCCGTGAGCTCCTCGACCATCTCCACGGCGCCCTCGTGATGCTCGATCATGAGCTCGAGAAACAGGCGGTCGAACTCCGCGCCGTTCGCGGCCGCGAGCGCCGCCATCTGCTCCGGCGTGGCCATGCCTTTCATTGCGTGCGCCGCAGGGGCGACGTGCGCGGCGTGAGCCCCGGCCGCGCCGGCCGTGCTTGCGGCGTGATCCGCGGCCGTTGCGGCGTGCGCGGCGCCCAAGTCGGCGGGCTCGTTTCGCTCCGCGAGCCACTCGCGCATGAAGTCGATCTCGTCCTGCTGCGAGGCCTCGATGCGTCCGGCGGCGTCGAGCAACTCCTTGCGGTTCGTGCGGTGCTTCGCGAGCGCGGCCATCTCGAGCGCCTGCTGGTGGTGCGGGATCATCGCTTGCAGGAAGCGCACGTCGGCTTCCGTGTACGCCGTGCGCGCGAGCGCGATGGCTTCGTCGGCGTTCAAGCGCCGCGGGTTGCTGCCCGGTGCGCCGGGGTTCACGATCGGCGCTTGCGCGAAGGCGGCCGTAGTCGCAAGCGCCGCGAGCGCCGCGCCGCAGAGACGATAGTTGAGCAGCAGCGCACGCGCTTGAAGTCGGGTCACGGGAAGGCTCCTGCTGGTCGCGTTTCGGGCACCTTCCTCAAGCCTGCACCTTCGCGAGCCGGCGGCCAAGCCTCCGGCGGCGAAAGCCCACCCGGACGGCGCCCAGCCGGCCGGCCATTCTCGACGGCCTATCGCGCGACCTCCGCTACGCGTGGCGCACGTTGCGCCGCGCGCCGCTCGGGGCCGCGACGATCGTCGTCACCGTCGGGCTCGGCCTGGGGCTCGTGGCCGCCGTCTACACGCTGCTGAACGCCTTCGCCTTCCGCGTCGACGACGTGCGCAATCCGCACGAGCTCTTCGGCGCCGTCCGCGTGCAATCGAGCGTCGCGGAGCCGGCCCGATTCACGCGCGACTACGACGCGCTGCTCCGCGAAACGGACGTGTTCGTCGACGCGTTCGCAAGCACCGGCGACGTTCGCGGTCTCATCGAGGGCGTGCGCCGCGAGGGCCGCCTCGTCACGGGTAATTTCTTCAACCTGCTCGGCGCCGGCGCGGAGCGCGGCCGAGCTTTCACCCCCGCGGACGACGAGCCCGGCAGCCCGCCCGTGCTCGTGCTGAGCCATCGCGCGTGGGTGCAGCACTACGACAGCGATCCTGGCGTCGTCGGCCGGACGTACCGCGTCAACGACACGCCATTCACGATCATCGGCGTGATGCCGGAGGGATTTCGCGGCCTCGAGCTCTTCGCGCCGGACTTCTTCGTGCCGCTCGCGCAACGCCAGACGTTCGAAGAGATGCTGACCGGCGAGGACGCAATCAACGGCATCGGCGGGCTCGCGATCGTCGGCCGTCTGCGGCCCGGCGTGACGAGCGGCCAAGCGCAGGCGCGGCTCAACGTCTGGGACGTGCAGCGCGAAGCCGCGCGCGCGGGCGGCCACGCGCGGCCGGCGGCGAGCATCGTGCTCGAGCCACGGCAGGGCACGCTGCCGCGCTTCGGCGAGGCGTTGGTCGGGTTCATCCCGCTGTTCTTCGCGTTCGGGCTGATCCTGGTGATCGGCTGCGCGAACGTCGCGAACCTGCTGCTCGCGCGCTTGGTCGCGCGCCAGCGCGAGATCGGCATTCGGCTGTCGATGGGGGCGTCGCGCGCCCGCGTCATCTGGCGGCTGCTGACGGAGAGTCTGCTCCTCGCGTTGCTCGCCGCCGTGCTCGGCTTCGTGATCGCGCGGCTCGCGCTGAACGGCATCATGTACTTCGTCGTCACGAGCTTCCCGCCCGACATCGGCAGTCTCCGGATCGACGTGCCCGCCGCGGACTGGCGCGTCGCCCTGTTCCTCGTGGGCGGCGCGATCTTGGCGACCGTGCTGTTCGCGCTGATTCCGGCGCGCAAGAGCACGCGCGTCGAGCTCGCGCGCGCGATGCACGGCCAGGTGCTTGGGCTGGCGCGTCCCGGCCGCGCGCGCAATGCGCTGATCGCGCCACAGGTCATGGGCTCGGCGCTGCTCCTGATCTGCGCGGCCATCTTCTTGCGCGGGGCGATGTCGGCCGGCGCCGTCGATCCCGGCATCCGCACGGCCGACGTCGTCAACGTGTCCGTGCTGAACGAGCAGCGGCGCGCGGCGATTCTCGAACGGCTCGAGGCGGAGCCGGCCGTGACGCAGATCGCGGCTGCATGGCCCGCGTTCGCGGGCGGCGTGACCGGCGGGACCGCCTACGGCGAAGGCGCGGCGGGCAGGCAGATCGTGCGTTACGGCTTCGTTTCGCCCGAGCACTTCGACGTGCTCGGCATCGACGTCGTGCGCGGCCGCCGCTTCACGGCTGCCGAGCTCAGCCCGGACGAGGCCGTGGCCATCGTGTCCGAGACCGTGGCGCGCGAGCTCTGGCCGGGCGCCGAGGCCATCGGCGAAGTGTTGCGCCTGACGCCGGACCCGACGATCGGGCAACAGGACCCCGCGGCCGCGCCGCCGCAGCCGCTCGACGACCCGCGGCTGCGCGAGCGCACAGCTGTGGTCATCGGCGTGGCGCGCGACGTCGCGGGCTTCAGCGTCGGCGGAATCCGGCTCGGCGGCGCCGGCGTATACATGCCGATCGACACCGACGCGCCCGCGACGGCGCTCAACGTGCTCGGCGGCATCGCGTTGCTGCTCACGCTATCGGGCTTGTTCGGCGTGCTCTCGTATCTCGTCGAGCAACGCACGCGCGAGATCGGCGTACGCATGGCGCTCGGAGCGCAGCCGAAAGATGTGCTCCGGCTCGTTCTGGCAAAGGGGGCCCGCCTGATCCTTTCTGGAGCTTTGATCGGTCTGGGTGGCAGTTATGCCGTCTCGCGTCTGCTCATT
>JBBIJV010000019.1:0-26484 GCA_037445815.1 Rhodospirillaceae bacterium | reverse complement strand
TCGGCGCCGCGACGGCGCAGGGCGGGCGCGAACGGGATGCGGCCGCAGAGGAGCCGAGCGACTACCTGCGCGCGTTGACGGCGTGCCTCGAAGGCCGCGGCTATTCCGTCTCGTGGCCGGCGGCCAACCTCATCGCGAGCCGTTGACGCGCCGTCCGCCGCTCAGCTCGTCGGCAGAGGGATGAACTCGTCGTCGCCGGGTACGGTGCCGAAGCGCATCTCGAGCCAGTCGCGCTTGGCGCGCTCGATGCGCGCTTCGGAGCTCGAGACGAAGTTCCACCAGATGTGCCGCGGGCCGATCGACGCGCCGCCGACGACGATCGCGCGCGTCTCGGTCTCGGCCCGCAAAGGCACCGTCGTGCCGGCGCGCAGCACGGCCAGCGTGCCTTCGCCGTACGTCCGGCCGTCGATCGTGACGCGGCCCGAGACGACGTAGACGCCGCGCTCGGGCGCCTCGTCCAGCACGGCGAGCGTGGCGCCGGCCGGCAGCGTCGCGGCGAAGTACAGCGTCGGCGAGTGCGTCAGCACGGGCGACTGTAGCCCGTAGGCGCCGCCCATGATCACGCGCACGGTTGAGCCGTCGATCGACTGCTCGGGCAGCGAGCTCGCGGGGTAGTGCACGAACGTCGGCTCCGTCTCCTCGAGCTCGAGCGGCAGTGCCACCCACGACTGGATGCCGTGCAAGCGCGCCGCGACGCTCGAGTCCGGCGCGCGCTCCGAGTGCACGATGCCTCGGCCCGCCGTCATGAGGTTGACGGCGCCGGGCTCGATCAGCTGCCGGTATCCCAAGCTGTCGCGATGCATGATCTCGCCCTCGAACAGGTACGTGATCGTTGCGAGCCCGATGTGCGGATGCGGGCGCACGGCGATTCCCCGCCCCGGCGCGAGCTCGGCCGGGCCCATGTGATCGAGGAACACGAACGGCCCGACCATGCGGCGCTTGGCGGCCGGCAGCACGCGGCGCACGTCGAAATCTCCGAGGCTCCGCACGCGCGGCTCGATCGTCAGCTCGACGGCCGCGGTGGCCGATCGGCCGGACTCTGGTGTCAACATGGCGCCCTCAGCGGAATTGGAGTTTCGCGAGGCATAATGGCACATGGCTCGCATGCCGGCCTTGTTCATCTCGCACGGCTCTCCGCTGCTCGCGGTTGCCGATAGCGCGGCGCGGCGCTTTCTCGCCGGGCTCGGCGCGCGTCTGCCGCCGCCCGCGGCCGTCGTGACGTTCTCGGCTCACTACGATACGCCTGTCCCCGAGGTGACGGCGGGGGTTGCGCCGCCGACGATCCACGACTTCGGCGGTTTCCCCGCGGAGCTGTACCGCCTCGAGTATCCGGCGCCGGGCAGCCCGCCGCTCGCGCGCGATATCGTCGCTCGTCTCGAGGCGGCCGGCCTGACCGCGCGGCTCGCGCCGGAGCGCGGGCTCGACCACGGCGCCTGGATCCCGCTGTCCTTGATGTATCCACGGGCCGACGTCCCCGTGCTCGAGGTATCGATCGACAGCCGGCGCTCGCCGGAAGAGCACTTCGCGCTCGGGCGCGCGCTGCGTCCGCTGCGCGAGGCCGGGACGCTGCTGCTCGGCTCGGGCGGCGCCACGCACAACCTCGCGCTGTACGCGCACGCGCGCGGCCGCGACGATACGAGCCCCCCGCCCGAATGGGTCGAGGCGTTCAACGAATGGACGGCCGGTGCGATCGCCGCGCGGCGGTTCGACGATTTGTTCCGCTACTTGGAGCGCGCGCCGTACGCCGCGCAGAATCACCCGACGCCCGAGCATTTCTTGCCATTGTTCGTGACGCTCGGCGCCGCGCACGACGACGAACGCGGCGCGCGTATCCACTCGAGCTACGATCGCGGGCTGCTCTCGCTCGACGCATACGCGTTCGGCCTCGCCGCGCAGGCGCCACGCGAGATCCGCGTGCGTTCCGCGTCCGCGTCGGCAGCAGTCGTTCACTAGCGGAAGTCACATGCAGTTGAAACCGATCATTCAGGGTCTCGCCGTGGTTTGGCTCGTGCTGTTCGTAGCGTCGTTCGTGTCGCTGCAGACCACGGAGTCGGACGGCACACAGCGTGCACAGCTCGCCCGTGTCGCTACGTTCCTGACGTGGCAAGTGATTGCGTTTGCTGTGGCCGCCGCCGGCGCCGCGGCGACGCGCTACGCCGTCGCGCGCGGCGTGGAGCGCATCAAGCTCCTGGGGTACGCGCCGCTCGGGCTCAGCGTGTTCCTCGTCGCCTCGTTCATCGCGATCATGGCGTTTCGCTTCTACGTCGCGCCGCTGTTCGGCATCGCTCCCGACGCCGGTTAGCGCTTCTGGCCGATCGGCCCCGAGTTTTGCGGATCGACGAAGATGCGGTGGATGTGCCGCTCCTTGATGCGCCACCGGCCGTCGTCGCCGCGCACGTACTCGTCGACGAAATCGGCGACGAGCGTCGGGATCGCCGGCGTAAGCGGCGGCTCGCCGTAATCGGCGAACGTCATGCAGACGCAGGTCCCGCGCGCGTGCGTCGTGCTCTCGATGTCGAGCTTGAGCCCGGAGTAGAGGTGGCGCGCCGTGCGCTTCTTCGTGGCCGAGCGGCTGCGGAACACTTCCTCGAGCTCGGCCTTGCCGCGTGAAACGCGGCTGCCGTGCGTGTAGTAGACGTCGTCGACGAAGAGATCGAGCAGGGCGTCGACCTCGTCGTGATCCAAGTGATGGCAAAACGCGGTGTTCAAATCCTCGAGCGCGGCTCGAATCGTGAGCCGCTCGAGATCCGTCAAGGCAGCCGCCACGCTCCGAGCTCCTTGCGCTCGATCACGATGGGGTTTTCCTGAACGCCGAGCCCGTCGATCGCAACCTCGACTGGGCCCGCTACGGTCTGGAAGTTCGCGTGGTGGATGGACTTGCGGCCGGCGCCGGGCTTGAACGCCGTCCCGAGCGAGACGACGTCGCCGGGATAGAGCGTGTGGAACTGGCTGATGAAGCTCACGACCTCGGCGACCTTGTAGTTGTAGTACTTCGTGCTGTCTTCGGCGATCAGCTCGCCGCCGACCTTGCAGGTGACGTTGAGGTCGTCGGGATTCGCGATCTCGTCCTTCGTGACGAGCCACGGGCCCATCGCGCCGAACGTGTCGCTGCCCTTGTAGCGGCCGGCGTACGACAAATGCTGCTCGACGCGCTCCGTTTCGCTCGGGTCGTCCTTCTTCGCGTAGACGGCCCAGTAGTGAAACCGGTCCTCCGCGCGCATGCCGTTGCTCGTGATGTCGTTGAATATCGTGTAGCCGTAGACGAAATCGAGCGCGCTCACGGCCGGCACGTCGCGCGCCGGCCGGCCGATGACGACGGCGAGCTCGGGCTCTGGATGCACGCTGCCGTAATAGGGCCGAATGCGGATCGGCTCACGGTGGCCGACGAGACACGACGCCGGCTTCAAGAAGAACGCGGGGTGGTCCGGCGCGCTGATCTTGCGCGCGTTGCTCGCGGAGTTGTTCATCGCGACGGCGCAGATCTTGCCGGGCTGGCGCACAGGCGGATACCAGCGTACCTCGGCGGCCGGAATGCGCGCCACGGACTCGTCGTTGCGAATCTTCTCGAGCGACGCCGCGATCGCCTGCTTCAGCGGCTCGCCGCCGCGAATCACGTCCTGCATGTCGACGGAGGACTGCCGTCCCGGCAGCGATGCGATACCCACGAGCTCGCCGGGCGCAAGCTCCGTCACGACGAGATCGCGGCCGCGATAGAAAACACTGGCGAATTTCATGGCGGCGATCTTACTCCACCGTCGGCCGACCGGCGGGGCCGGAACATTGCGCAGATCGAAGGGCGGGCGCGGACGATGTCGACGTCAGGGGGACCCGGACAGACGGCGCAGCAGTACCGCGAGCTTACGGACCGTGTCCACGAGACGCCGTGCGCGCTCGTAGGCGGCGCGATCCGAAGACGCGCGCGCGGCCGCCAGCAGTCGTTCCGTCGCTCGAACGATTCGATCCTCTTCGCCGGCCGTGAGAGAAAAATGCCGCACGGCGATCTCGTAGCCGCCGTGGCCGAAACCCGAACGTCGACGCGCTCTGCCCAGCCGGAACGCCGTGTGCGCACCCTCAAGGGCTCTATCCGGTGCTGCCGCGTGCCGAGCGAGCAAGCGCCCGAATCGGTGGCGGCCTTTGCGCACGGAACCTCCCAAAGCCGGTAGAGCTGATCGCGCCACGACTATAGTCTTTGGAGCGCCACCGCACAACCTCCATGCTGCGCGGCATGGAAAATGACGAGTGGCTCCGATCCGCGTTCGGCACGCTACTCAAAGAGCTCAGGGAACAGCGCGGAATGTCGCAGGCGCAGTTGGCGCTCGAGAGCGGCGTCGATCAAACGTTCGTTTCATTGTTGGAACGCGGGCAAAGACAACCCACGCTCGGGACGCTGTTCGCGCTGTGCGACGCCATGCGGGTAAACGCGGACGTCGTCGTCGGCAAGCTAGCGGCCGCGCGAACGAGCCCCAAGCGCCGAGTCTGAAGCGCGCGGCCGCGCCTCTTTGCAAGAGACGCTTGTTTGCCCGGACATTTGCTGCATTTCTAGTCGATTTGCCCGGAAATCGCGCTGGCACACCGGCGTACAGGCGCTAGCCTGTATATAAATACAGGTCGATACCGAGCCGATTCGGCGGCCGACGGCGCGTCAGGCGTGAGCCTCTGCGCGGCCGCCATCGGCGCCCAAGGAGGAGATGCATGCGCGACAAGGACTCGGCAAACGCACGGGAGATTCTCGACGGGCTTCGCGGCTTGCACTCGCATCTGCAGATCGCTTATGCGGGCGTGATCGTCGCGGCAATCGCGTTGCATCGCCAAAACGCGGAGCGCGACGAGGAAATCGCTCGCGTGCTCGAATACTGCGTGGGCAGTCGCCTTGCGGAGCAGATCGAGCGGACAGCCGAGCTCGTCGCTTCTCTGTGGCCGCTGCCGATACATCCCGGCGACGTCGACTCATGGGACCCGCGCCCGCCAGCCGCGGCCGAATGAGCGTCCGCGACTGCGTCAGCCGTGCGTCGGCATCGTGAGCTCGGGGCCTTTCGCGCCCGCGTTCGGCCAGCGCTGCATCACGGATTTGTAGCGCGTGTAGAACCGCACGCCTTCCTCGCCGTAGATGTGGTGATCGCCGAACAAGCTGCGCTTCCAGCCGCCGAACGAGTGGAACGCGAGCGGCACCGGCATCGGCACGTTGATGCCGACCATGCCGGCCTTGACCCGCCGCGTGAACTCCCGCGCGACGCCGCCGTCGCTCGTATAGCAGGCGACGCCGTTGCCGTACTCGTGCGCGTTCACGAGCTCGACGGCGGCTGCGAAGTCGGGCACCCGCACGATCGACAGCACCGGACCGAAGATCTCGTCGCGGTAGATCGTCATGGTGGGCTCGACGCGATCGAACAACGACGGCCCAAGGAAGAAGCCGCTCTCGCGGCCCGCGACGCGCAGCGCGCGCCCGTCGACGACGAGCTCGGCCCCGGCGCGCACGCCGTCCTCGATGTAGCGAAGCACTCTTTCGCGGTGCGCGGCCGTGATCAGCGGCCCCATGTCGGCCCGGGCCATGCCGTCGCCGACTTTAAGGCCGCGAATCCTTTGTGCGAGCTTCTCGACGAGCGCGTCCGCGCAGGGGCCGACGGCGACGGCGACCGAGATGGCCATGCAACGCTGGCCGGCCGAGCCGTAGCCCGCGCCGACGAGCGCGTCGGCGGCCTGCTCGAGGTCTGCGTCGGGCATGACGATCATGTGGTTCTTCGCGCCGCCGAGTGCTTGCACGCGCTTGCCGTGCCGCGTGCCCTCCCGGTAGACGTGCTCGGCTACGGCCGTCGAGCCCACGAAGCTGACGGCCGCGACGTCCGGGTGCTCAAGCAGCGCGTCGACGGCCTCGCGGTCGCCGTGCACGACGTTCAGCACGCCCGTCGGCAGCCCGGCCTCGTCGAGCAGCTGCGCCAGCAGGACGGCCGCGCTCGGGTCGCGCTCGCTCGGCTTGAGCACGAACGTGTTGCCGCACGCGATCGCGAGCGGAAACATCCAGAGCGGCACCATGGCCGGGAAGTTGAACGGCGTGATGCCGGCGCAGACGCCGACGGGCTGGCGCAGCGACCAGTTGTCGATGCCGCCGCCGACGTTGTCGCTCACCTGCCCCTTCAGCAGCTGCGGGATGCCGCAGGCGAACTCGACGATCTCGAGGCCGCGCGTGAGCTCGCCTTTCGCGTCGGCGAGCACCTTGCCGTGCTCGCGCGTGATCAGCGCGGCGATCTCGTCGAAGCGCGCTTCGATGAGCTCCTTGTACTTGAACAGCACGCGGGCGCGCCGTGCGGCCGGCGTATCCGCCCAGCTCGCGAAAGCCGCTCTAGCCGCCTCGACGGCGCGCGCAACGAGCGCCGCGTCCGCGAGGCCGACGCTCGCCACTTCGGCGCCCGTCGCGGGGTTCCATACCGGCGACGATCGCGCGCCGCCGGTCTCGGTGCGCCCGGCGATGTAATGCGGCACCACGGGGCGCGAGCCGCCGAGCAACTCGGCGAGCCAAGGCGCGCTCGGCGCGAGCAGAGTACGCGGGTCGTTGGGATCGGCGCTCATTCCGCGATCTTACGCCGCGTCCCCGGGGGCGCGCGACCTGAAGATCCGGATCTGCTCGTTGAATGCGGCGGCGATCTCCTCGAGCGCCGCGACCATGCGGTTGTGCTCCTCGACGGCCGCGTTGCGCAGGCCGCCGCTCTTTCCCTCGTCGTCGATGATTTCCGACAGACAGGCGAGATAGGCCTCGCCGGCCGCGACGAAATCGCGCACTTGGCGCTGCGAGGCGACCATCTCCTCCAGGCTCACCGTGCTCGCGTCGGGCAGCGCCGGCACGGCCGGCGGCGCGCATTCTGCCAGGAGCTCCTGCGTCATCGAGCGGTCGGTGGCGGCTTCGCGATAGAGCTCCGTGGCCGACGCGTGCGCGGGGTGTTCTTCGCCCGTCGTCGCGAGCAGTTCCTCGAGGGCGAACAACGCGCGGCGGCGATCGCCGGCCGCGAGCGACATGCGTGCCTCGGTCAGCGCGATCTCGGGATCGTCGCCGCAGAGCGAGCGGTAGTGACCGATCAGCCGCAACGCGTCGGTGGCGTTGCCCTCGGCGGCCGCGGCGGCGATGTCGGCGGCGAGCGCGGTTTCGCGGCCGTCCTCGGGCAGCGCCGCGAGCGCGGCTTCATCGAGGCGCACGATCGACTTGATCGCGGGCAGCGGCTCGGGAACGTCGGCGGGTAACGGGCCGGAGGCCCCGGTCGGCAAGCGGCCGATCGCGTCGAACACCTCCATGCCTTCGCGGACGTGGCCGAACACGGTATAGCCGGGCTCGCGGCCCGCGTCGAGCGCCGTGTTGTCGACGAGGTTCACGTAGAACTGCGAGCGCGCCGAGTCGGGGTCGTTCGTGCGCGCCGCCGCGACCGTGCCCCGCGTGTTGCGCAGCCCGTTGCGCGATTCGTTGGCGACGGGCGGCAGCGTCGAGCGCAGGCGCAGCTGGCGATCGAAGCCGCCGCCCTGCACGACGAAATTCGCCTGTACGCGATGGAACACCGTTCCCGAATAAAAGCCCATGTCGACGTAGCGCAGGAAATTCGCGACGTGCTGCGGCGCCTCCGCGTCGGCGAGCTCGAGCACCGCGCGGCCTCGATCCGTGCAGACGGCCACCTCCGTAGCAGCGACGGATCGAGCCAAACACACTGCAAGGAGCGGCGCGAGCGCACGCAGTCGGTGGTTCATCACGAGTCCCCCAAGAAAACCGACGGCCGCCGAGGATACCACTACCTCCGTGCTCGCTTCCCGGCGTCGGCGCCGCGCGACAGGCGCTCAAAAACGGAACGTGTAGCTGAACTTGACGGCGGCTTCGACGAACGCCGAAGCGAAGCGGTTATCGAGGTCGCGGTCCTCGAGGTCGTGATTGACGACGATGAAGCCCTCGCGGCCGGCCTCGGGAATCCAGTGCAGCCGAAGGTGCAGGCCCAAGATCTCCGACACGTTGTCGTATTGGATGCGCGTGACCCAGCTCAGCTTCGACGAGAACGCCACGTCGGTTCTAAAGCCGACGAGCCGCGTGACGAACTCGCCGGCCGGCAAGCGAATGTCGTTCCACTCGTACAGCAGCCCCGTGCGCAGGCGGCCGGACGGCCGCCAGTCGATCTCAGCCAGAACCTCGGTGCGTTCGCCGTCGAAGAAGTCGCCGGCTTGATAGTCGAAGCGGCCCCAGAACTTGCGTTGGTCGGCCGTCTCGAGCGACAGGCGCGTGTTGCCGAACGAGTAATGACCGCGCGGGATGACGACGCCGGCGCGGATCTCGAAATCCTCCGCGAGCCGTTCCTGCTGCGCTTCGTGCTCGAGGAACAGCGCGTCGCCGACACGGTTCTCGATCCCGATCAGCCGGTACTCGACGGCTTGCGACTGGAGCTCGCCGCTCAAGAGCTCGACGCGCTCGACCTCGTAGCCGCTCCGGATCGCACGCAGAAACCCCGCGCGCGGCCGATGCGTGTATTCCGTCTCGAGGCCGAGCGCTGCGACGCCGGGGCGGTTCAAGAAGCCGAGGCCCGGCTCGAACCCCTCGCCGAGCCGCGTGTATTCGATGCCGCCGCCGAAGCCCGTGTTGTTCGGCGCCGCGAAGCGCACGCCATGAGCGCTTTGGTCCGCGACCTCGCCCTCCGTGTCGCTTTCCTGTATCCAGGCGCCGATCTCGACGAGCTTGCCGCCCGGCAGGCGGCTGTTGCGGTACAGGAAGTCCGCGCCTGTCAGCGAGTTGTCGGCGGTGGAGCCGGGGTTGCCCTCGGTCGCGATCAGGCCAACGCTCGACTCGGCAAGCAGATTCACGGATGCGCGCGCGACGGTGGCGTTGTCGGCCCGCAAGAACCCGAGCTCGTCCTGCCGCACGCTCAAGAAGCCCAGGTTGAAGCGGCCCACGCGCCCCGTGATCTTGCCGCCGACTTCGAGATCGATCGGCGTGCCGTCGCCGCTCAAGCCGATGCGCCGCGAAAAGAACGGCCGGCCGTTGTCCTCGAGGCCGCCGAACTCGAAGATGTCGGCGTCCTGAAGAAAAAAATCGCGCTTCTCGGGAAAGAACAGATCGAAGCGCGTCAGATTCACTTGCCGGTCGTCGACGTCGGTAGCCGAGAAATCCGTGTTCACGGTCAACGAGCCCGTGATGCCCGGCGTGATCTTGTAGAACAGGTCGAACGACGGCTCGAGGTCGGCTTCGCCCAGATCCGCTTCGATCTCGGGCGTGGCGGGATCGTCATCACGCAGCGCACGCCGATCGAGCCAGGTCGCCGAGGGCACGATGTCGAGGCCGGCGCCTTGCTCGAGGCCCGAAAGCCCGACGACGACGCCGGAGGTGCTCGGGTCCGTGTTGCGGTTGCGCGAGACCCAACCGGTTCGCTCGTCGCGAACGGCGATCGCGCGGCGGAAATTGATGCCCCAGGTATCGTTCGCGGGGTCGAACGACAGCGTCTTGAACGGAATCGCGATCTCCGTCGCCCAGCCTTCCCCGTCGACGGTCGAGGCCGCGTACCAGATGCCTTCCCAGTCCCACTGTTCCTCGGCGACGTTCTGAAACAGCCCTTCCTGCCGGAGCCCGTTCGGGTTCGTCAGGAAGCGGTAGCCGCTGCGCCGGTCGTGAAACGGGTCGAGCACGACGGAGAACCAATCGTCCCCGAACACCTGCTCGCCCTGCCGCAAGATCCGCGCGGTGACCTCGTCCGCATCCTGATAGAGCCGCGCGCCAACGTACAGCGCCTCGGAGTCGTACGTCAGATAGACGACCGTGCGCTCGCTGGGCGGCGCGTACTCCGTGGGCTGAATCTCGTGGAAATCCTCGAGCCGCGAGGCGAGCCGCCAGGCGTCGTCATCCAACACGCCGTCGATGACGACCGGCGTGGCGGAGCGAACGATGCGCACCGACTTCTCGCGAGCGCCCTCCGGTATCTCCTCTTGCGCCGTCGCCGCGCCCGCAAAGCCGAGCGGCCAGAGGGCGCGAAGCGTGTGAAGCGTTCGTCTCGGGAGAGCCACCGTCCCTTCCCCGTGATGCCCTCGCATGATAGCGAGCACGCCGTCCGTGACGGTACCGGGGGAGCGCGGTGCCGCGCTCTACGACGCCGCGCCGCCGCGTAAAGGCGGCGGTAACGGCTTCGGTGCGGTCGCCGCCTGGCGCCATGCACCCACCCGCTTGGCGCCGAAATTTCGGCTAAGATTCGCGAGCCGCCATTGGCTGCGCGTTCAGGGGGAAGACGTGCCGTCACCAAGCGTCCTGCCGCTCGTTCCCGCGCTCGCACTCACGCTCGCTCTCGCGAGCACCGAAGCCGCCGCGCACCACTCCGTGGCGGGCCAGTTCGACGCCGCGAGGCGCACGACGATCACGGGGGTCGTCAGCAAGGTCGACTGGATCAACCCGCACGTCTACGTGCACATGGACGTCGCCGACGAGCAGGGCCGCGTTACGACTTGGCGGCTCGAGTCGCTGCCGACGGCGATGTTGCGCAAGGCCGGCTTGACGAGCGAGATGCTGAAGGGCGGCGGCCAGAAGGTCACGGCCGTGGCGATCCTCGCGCGGAACGGCACGCCGAACCTGGCGTGGCTGCTGAACTTGACCTACGAAGACGGGCACGAGTACGTGCTCGCCGGGGAATGACGGAGGCTTACCATGCGCTTCATCGAAGCACGAGCCTTGAAGCTCACCGCGCTCACGGCCGCGGCGTTCGCCTTCGTCGCGGCGGGCAACGCGCAGGATTCGAGCGGCGTGCCGCGCGCCCCCGACGGCCGCCCCGACTTGAGCGGCACCTGGGACAACGGCGCCGGCATCGACTTCGTCCGGCCGCGCAAGGACGGCGACTCGATCTGCGTCGTCGGTTGCCGAGGCGCCGAGCTGCCTCCCGACGCGCCGGCCGGCGCGTCGCCGCCGCAACCGGGTGCTCCGCAGTACCGCCCGGAGTTTCGCGCCAGGGTGGCCGATCTCGATGCGCGCCAGGTCGACGAGGACCCGGTGCTGCGCTGCTTTGCGCCGGGCGTGCCGCGTATCGGGCCGCCGGACAAGATCGTGCAGCGCGCCGGCGAGCTCGCGTTCCTCTACGAGGACGTTTCGGGAAGCTTCTTCCGCATCGTGCCGACCGACGGCCGGCCGCACCCGACGAACAACGAGCCGAGCTATCTCGGCGACGCCGTCGGACACTGGGAAGGCGACACGCTCGTCGTCGAGACGCGAAACTTCAACGACCTGACTTGGCTCACCGACAACGGAGCGTTCCACACGCGGGATCTGCGCGTCGTCGAGCGGCTGAGACGCACGGCAGACACGCTCGAATGGAGCGCTACCGCCTACGATCCTGCCGTGCTCGAGGAGCCGTGGGACGCGCCGCCGCGCGTCGCGCGCCTCACGGACGTCGAGATCGTCGAGTCGCCGCCGTGCATCGACCGCTCGCTCGAGCACATGGTCGACGACTCGCACCACACGAATCCGCGCTGAGGCTCCTCGCGCGTCAGAAATAGCGAAAGACAAGATACGCGATCGCCGCCACGCAGGCGACGATGCCGGGCACCGCGATTCGCTGCGCCAATCGAGCGCGCGCGACGGCCTCGCGTTGGAGCTCGAGCGATGCCGCGATCTGGCTTTTGGCCTGCTCGAAATGCCGCTCCGCGATCTCGAGCTGAGCACGTTGCGTTGCCAGCATCTCGCGCTGATTGTCGCGAATCTCGGCGAGCAGCGTTGCGATCCGTTCGTCGTTCATGCGCCGGCGATGGTCGTGCAACGCCGGCGCACGAGCAGCCGACTCCGTCGCAAAATCAGCGCTTGCGGATCATCACGTCGCCGTTGAACGTCCGCAGCTGAATGTCGGGGCCGCCGCCGCCGATCGCGTAGCGGCTCTGCTGGCGCCACCGCACCGAGCGGCCGCCGCGCGGTCCGGCGCTGCTCTCGATCGTCGGCGGGTCGTTTCGCGAGACGACGTCGAAGTCCGTGTACACGTTGCCTTGCTGGCTGGCCACGATCAGGTCGGCCGCGAGATTGGCCGGCAACGAGACGTCGACGTCGCCGTTGAACGACGTGAACGACATCGGCATCGAGGCGTCGACGGCCGTGAACGTCGCGCGCACGTCGCCGTTCGTGGCGTTGATGACGGCGGAGCCCGCGATGTCCGTGGCGATCACGTCGCCGTTGACGTTCGAAAGCTCGTGTTCGCCGTCGACGCCCGTCACCTCGACGTCGCCGCCGTTGACGAGGTTCGCTTTCACGGAGGTCCGCCGCGGCACGCGCACCGAGATGTCGGCATTGTTCGGGCTGAAGTCCATGCGCACCGAAACCGTATTGTCGTCCTCCTGGACGGTGAGGCCCACCGACGAGCTCTGGATCTTGCGCAGGCCGTCGGGCCGACGCTCTTCCTCTACGTCATCCCCGCGGATCGGCGCATCCGCGACGACGATGACCTCGTTGCCCTCGTAGCCCTCGATCTCGATGTCGCCGGAAAATATGGCGATCTCGAGGCGCGCCGGGCGCGACGGGTCGCTGAGCGGCACCACGACGCGCTGATCCGATTGCGCTGCCGCGGGCGCCCCCAGGGCGCACATGAAGCCGGCCGAGAACGCCGCGAAAATTCCGATTCCATTGCTCATGGGTTCGCCTTCCGAACGTAAATGTCGCCATTCAAAGTGTTGAACGAGTGTCTGTCTCCGCCGCCGCCGATGCGAAACGCCGAAGCGCCGCTCGTGCGCGCGACGAAACGCCCGCGATCGCGCCGCACGTCGGGCGGCGTAGCGGCGAGCGACTCGACGTCGAAATCCGTGAACACGTCGCCGTGCATCGTGTTGAACTGAAGCTCCGCGGACAGGTTCGCCGGGAACGTGACGTCGACGTCGCCGTTGACGGTGCGAAACGACGTCGGCTCGGCGGGCGCGCGCGCGAACGAGGCGTCGACGTCGCCGTTCACGGTGTGCACGGTGCCGCCGCCGCGCGCGTCGACGAGCTGCACGGCGCCGTTGACGTTCGCGAGCTCGAACTCGCCGTTGACCCCCTCGACGGTCACGTCGCCGTCGTTGACGGTCGCGGCGTCGAGCGCCGCGCCGCGCGGCACGCGGACCTCGATGTCGTACTCGACGCTGTATCCGTCCCAGCGGTTGTTGCAGTTGCAGTCGTCGTCGGCGGAACGCACGCGAAACGCGACGCGGCCGGGCTCGCTTTCCGTGCGGAGCTGCATGGCCCGGCGGGCGCGCTCGACGTCCGCCTGCAAGTCGCCGCGCACGGTCTCCGTCGCGCGCATCTCGACGCGATCGGCATCGTGGCCCGTGATGCGGATCGGGCCGACGACGTTCTTGACGATGACGACGAGCGGCGCGCCGGCCGGGACGGGGATCGTCTCGGCGAGCTCGCGCGTCTCGACGACGTCCGCGCGCGCCACGCTCGCAAGCGCGAGCAGCGCGGCCGAGGCGGCGGCAGCCGACGTCATACGCAATGGTCGTTGCATCGGGCTCTCCTTCAAACACCGGTGTTCGGCGGCGGGGTATCGGCCCCGACCTCGTCCAAACCCATTTGCAGGTACTCGCGCACCGTGGGATCCAAGTCCGGTCGCTCCAGGATGCCGCGCACGGCCTCGATCGCCACGGCGTCGCCGCCCGAGAGCAGCGCGTCCGCGAGCGCCACTTGCAAGAGCGGCGATTCTTGTTGCTCGAGCGCCATCGCGAGGCCGTCGACGACGTCGGCGCGGCCGATCTCGGCGCGCAGCGCGTCGACGGCGGCGAGCCGGACGCTCAAGTTCGAGTCGTAGCGCACGCGGTCGAGCAGTGCGTGCACGACCTCGGGCGTCTGCGCCGTGCGCCGCGACCACTGCACGCCGAGCAGTCGCTCCGACGCGGACTGATGATCGAGCAGCGCGAGGCCCACCGTGCGCACCTCGGCGCGCAGCGCCGCCACCTCGGCGTCGACGGGCGAGGGCAATTGCTGGCCGATCAGCACGCCGATCAACGCGAGCGCCGCGGCGAGCCCCATTTGCAGCGCCGGTTGCTGCGGCCACCAGCGCTCGATGAGACGCTGCGCCCAGTTGCTGTGCTCGCGGGCCTCGTACGCGGCCAGCGCCGCGTGGAAACGCGCCCTGAGCCGCTCGTGCGGCACCTCGGCGTCGTCGATTTCGCCGAGGCTCGTCCAGGTCTCCATGAGCGCCGCGGCCTCCTCGCGGCACGCCGCGCAGAACTCGAGATGTGCGGCCAGCCGTTCGGCGTCGGCCGGGGAAACGTTGCCTTGCAGCCGATCCATCAGCAACGGCGTCGCCTCTTCGCAGTTCATGCCGATACCTCTCCTGCCATGTCCAGATAGATTTCCCGCAGTTGCTTCATCGCGCGGTGTACGCGCACCTTGACGGCGCCGACGGAGCAGTCGAGCACGCGCGCGATCTCGTCGTAGCTCTTGTATTCGAAGCGCGACAGCACGAGCACCTCGCGCCGCTCGGCAGGCAAGCGCAGCAGTGCGCGGCGCACGAGCTCGTTTTGCCGGGCGTCGTGCACGTCGTCGGCGGCGGGCTCGGCCGCTTGGTGGGTTTCCGCCGCGGCCGGCACGCGATCCAACGCCCGGCGGCGCAGGTGGCCGAGGCATGCGTTGCGTGCGATGCCGTACATCCACGGCACGAGCTCGCTGTCGTCCTTGAACGTCGCTTTGTACTTCAACATCTTCATGAACACGTCCTGCACGAGATCTTCGGCCGCCGCGCGATTGCCCGTCATGCGCAGGCAGTACCCGTAAACGCGGGCGTGATGGCGCTCGAACAACGTTGCGAGCGCCGCCGTTCTGCCGTCGCGGACCTGCCGCATGAGCTCGGAGTCGTGTGTTTCCTTCACGAATCTAGAGTCGCCTCACAATGTGCACTGCTAATATCCGCGAGCCGCGTCCCAGGTTACACGTCCCTCCTCGTGTAACCATTCGAGGGCCGTCGAGTCTAGACGGAAGCCATAAGGCTCGAGCGGGGTCGCGTGTGGAGCTCTCCGGCAACGGTTTCGGCACGCAAGTGCGCGGTTACGCCAACACGTGTGCGGAAATCGGGACGGGTTGTTCCGGAAAGGCGGACTCGCGGTGCCACGATTTTTCGGAAGATCACTTGCGAATCATGGGCTTGTGGCTCGAACGCGCGCCGGCACGGTCGCCGCAAAGGGTTCGCCGGCCTTCTCGAGGGTGCTCGTCGATGAAGGGTCTCGGTCTAGCGCTCGGCGCCGCCTGGCTCGGCCTGCCGTCACTCGCCGCAGCCCGGCCGGAGGCCGTCTCCGTTGCCGAGATCGCCTCGAGCCGCGTTCCGAGCTTGAGTATTCCGCACTCGACGGACGCCGTCGAAATCGACGGTGTGCTCGACGACGCGATCTGGCGCTCGGCGCTCGTCTTGCCGCTCACGATCGAAACCTATCCGCGCGAAAACCAAGCGCCCGAGGTGGAGACGACGGCGTACCTCGTCGAGAACGGCCGCGAGCTATTGATCGCGTTCGACGCGCGCGACCCGGATCCCGGCTCGATCCGCGCCTACCTGCGCGACCGCGATTCGGCGTTCAACGACGATTTCGTCGGCGTCGTGCTCGACACGTTCAACGATCAGCGGCGTGCGTTCGAGTTCTTCGTGAACCCGTACGGCGTGCAGATGGATTTGATCCAGGATGACGTCAATCGCAACGAGAGCTCGTCTTGGAACGCGATCTGGGACTCGGCCGGCGAGATCAACGCGCGCGGCTTCACCGCCGAGATGTCTATCCCGTTCAGCCAGATTCGGTTTCCGCGCGTCGACGGCGAGCAGACGTGGGGCATCGACGTGCTGCGTTTTCGGCCGCGCGCGCAGCGCGTGCGGATCTCGAACAACGCGCAGGACCGCAACTTGAGCTGTTATCTGTGCCAGTTCGGCAAGTTCACGGGGTTCACGAACGCCGAGCCGGGCAGGGCGCTCGAGGTGGTGCCGACGCTGACGGCCACGCGCACCGACTTGCGCTCAGGCCCGGGCGTGGGTCCGCTCGAGCGGGGCGACTTCGAGTCGGAAGCCGGGCTCGGGCTTCGCTGGGGCATCACGCCCGACCTCACGCTCGATGTCGCGCTGAATCCGGACTTCTCGCAGGTCGAGGCCGACTTCGCGCAGCTCGAGGAGAATGCGACGTTCGCGCTGTTCTACCCCGAGACGCGGCCGTTCTTTCTCGAGGGCGAGGACTATTACACGACGCCGCTACAGGCCGTGTTCACGCGCACGGTGGCGGATCCCGACGCCGGTGTGAAGTTCACGGGACGCACCGGCGCGAACACGATCGGCGTGTTCGCGACGAACGACACGGTGACGAATCTGCTCTTGCCCGGGCCGTTCGGCTCGCGGACCACGTCGCTCGCGCAAGACAACGACGCCTTCGTCGGGCGCTACACGCGCGGGTTCGGCCGCACGTCGACGATCAGCGCCCTCGCGACGAGCCGGGAAGGCGTTGGTTACTCGAACGAGGTCGCCGGCTTCGACGGCCGTTATTTCGTCAACGACCGGAGCACGCTGCGTTTCCAGTATCTGAGCTCGCGAACGGAGTATCCGGCCGACGTCGTCGCGCAGTTCGGCCAGGCGCCGGAGATCGACGGCGACGCCTGGCGCCTCGAGTATCGCTACGGCTCGCGCGATTGGTTCGCGCAAGTTTGGCATCATGACTTAGACCCGTCGTTCCGCGCGGACTCGGGCTTCATCTCGCGCGTCGGCGTGGTCCAGGACCGGTTCGAGATGAGCCGCACGTTCTACGGCGACGCGGACGCGTGGTACACCGACTACCGCATCGGCGCCCAAGGCGGGCAGTCCGAGGCTGCCGACGGCCAGTTCATCGACCGGTTCCTTCAGCCGTTCATCTCGTTCCAGGGCCCGATGCAGTCGTTCGTGCGCATCGGCGGGGGGCCGCGCAAGGAATACTGGAACGGTCAAACCCACGATCTCGACACCGGCTTCCTGTTCAGCCAGTTACGGCCCCGCAGCGGCCTCAACTTGAGCGTACAAATCAACCGCGGCGAGGCGATCGACTACGCGAACTCGCGCATGGCGGACCAGCGGCGCATCCAGCCGCAGGTGGACTGGAACGCGACGCGCCATCTGCTCGTGCGCCTGCGCTACACGAACGATCGCTTGAGCGCGACTGACGGGCCGACGATCTTCCACGCGAGTCTCACGGACTTGCGCTTGACGTGGCAGTTCAACGTGCGCAGCTTCGTGCGTCTGACGTTGCAGAACCAAGACGTCGAGCGCAACGTCGATCTCTATGTGAATCGCCTCACGACCGACCCGACCACGTCGTCGCTCGCTACGCAGCTGCTCTACTCGTACAAGCTGAACCCGCAAACGGTGCTCTTCGCGGGCTACTCCGACAGCCGGCTCGAGGACGACCTCACGCGCGAGCTCGAGAAGACGGGCCGCACGTTGTTCCTCAAGCTGAGCTACGCGTGGACGCCCTGAGCCCGCGTTCGACCGCTACAGCTTGAACACGCGCTCGGCGTTCGTCTGATAGAACGCCTTCAGATCCTCGTACGCGATCGGCAGCGCGTCCGTCACGTTCACTTCTTCCGGCACGAATTGATACGGATAGTCCATCGCATACATGAGCCGGTCCATGCCCATGACGTCTTGCACGTAACGGATCGGCGGCGTCCACGCCATGCCGCTCGTCGTGTAGTAGAAGTTCTGCTTCAAGTACTCGCTCGCCTTGCGCTTGAGCTTCGGCTGGCTCGCATAGCGGCCCGAGCGCACGCTGGCCCCGTGCATGAAGTCGATGCGAAACAGCCAGTACGGCAGGCCTTCGCCCAAGTGCCCCAGCACGATGACGAGCTTCGAGAACCGGTCGAACACGCCGCTCACGACGAGCCGCAGCGCGTGCAGCCCCGTCTCGACGGCGAAGCCGAACACGGCGCCGTCGAGCCCGCGGGCCATGAACGGCTTGATCATGTCGTTCGACGGCGTATTCGGGTGAATGTAGACGGGCACGTCGAGCGCTTCGGCCGCGGCGAAGATGTCCCAGAACTTCGGGTCGTCGAGATACTCGCCTTGCGTGTGCGAATTGACGATGGCGCCTTTCAAGCCGAGCCGCTTCACGCCGCGCTCGAGCTCGGCTGCGGCGGCGGCGGGGTCCTGCGGCGCGATCGCCGCGAGGCCGGCGAACCGCGTCGGATGCGCCGCAATCGCAGCGGCGAGCTCGTCGTTCGTGTCGCGTGCGAGCGCCGTGCCCGTCGCCGCGTCGAAGATCTGCACGCCGGGCGACGTCAGCGACAGGATTTGCAAATCGATGCCGGTCAAGTCCATGTCGGCGACGCGGCGCGATCCCAGGTCCTGGAGCCGCTCGCTGACGAGCCGAGTGCGCTCGCTGGGATTCTCGAGGTAGTAGCCCATGAGGCTGTTGAAGCCGATGTCGTTCGAGCCCTTGCGAGCGAGCAGGTCGCGGTAGGCGCGAACGAGGTCTTTCGTCGCGAACGCTTCTTCGGTCGCAATGCGTTTGAAGCCTAGATCGCTGCGCACGGGCTCTCCTTAGCCGACGGTGACGGGTTGACGTGCCGGCGCCGTACGGCGCTTCAAGAGCGCGACGGCCGCCATGCCGAGCGAGATCGGCAGCAAGCACCAGAGGTACACCGAGCGCGCGTCGGCCGCCGTAGCGAGCATGAGGCCGACGATCGTCGGGCCGACAATCGAGCCGACGCGGCCGACGCCGAGCGCCCAGCCTAAACCTGTGGCGCGCATCGCAACGGGGTACGTCATCGACGCGAGCGCCGTGGCGCCGACCTGCGCGCCGATCACGCCGACGCCGGCGAGCGCCAGAACCGCCGTCGTCGCCGCTTGCGCCATGTCCGTCGCGGTGGCGAACGTGTAGAACCCGATCGCCGCGAGCAGCAGCGCCGCGAGCACCATGCGATGCGCGTCGAGGCGCGCCATCGTGAGGCCGATGGCGTACGTTCCGGCGACTCCGCCGACGTGGTAGATCGTCGTCATCAGCGACGCTTGCGCGGTCGTGTATCCCGAGGCCTCGAGCGACGTCGGCAGCCAGTTGATGGCGAGATAGACGTTGAGCAGGCTCATGAAGAACGCGACCCAGAGGCACACCGTCGCGACGCCGCGGCCGCCGGCGAAAAGGTGGAGCACCGTGGCTTTGCCGGCTTCCGTGTCGCGCGAGACGATCTCGACGTCGTCTCCGGCGCTCGAGCTCGGCGCGATCTTGCCGAGCAGCCGCTTCGCCTCGGCGCGGCGGCTCGGGATGAGCGCCGCGAAGCGGATCGACTCGGGCAACCCGCGCGCGAGCACCGCGGCGAGCGCGAGCGGCAGAACGCCGCCCACGACGAACATCGCTCGCCAACCGAACGGCGCGACCAGCTGTGCCGCCGCGATTCCGGCCGCGATGGCGCCGAGCGAGATGCCGCTGCCGACGAACATGACGACGAGCGCCCGCCGCCGGTGAGGCGCGTACTCCGAGGCGAGACCGATCGCGTTCGGCAACGCGGCGCCCAATCCCAAGCCCGTCAGGAACCGCAGCACGACGAGTGGCGTCAACGAGTCGACGGCCACTGTCGCGAGCGTCCCGATCCCGAACGCGACGCACGAATAGACGATCACGGTGCGGCGCCCGATCCGGTCGGCGAGCGGCGCGAGCCACATCGCGCCGAGCATCACGCCGACGAGGCCGCTCGTCAGCGCGGGCCAGAGCTGGCCGCGCACGAGCCCCCACTCGCGCGTGATCGTCGGCACGACGTACGTGATGCCCTGCACGTCGAAGCCGTCGACGAACAGCACGGCGGCGCACGCCAGGAACACGCGCATTTGAAAGCGGCCGATCGGGCGCTGATCGACGACGTCGGAGACGTTCACTGCTCGTGTCACGGTGTTCTCGTTCGCGCGGGGCTCGTCGATGACTTGGGAATCATAAACGACTGTGACCGATCTCGCTGTCTCGGCCGCCGTAGAGTCCATAAGATGTCGCCCACGGGAATTTCTGCCGCCGCGCAACGAGGCCCCCCATGCAAAGCCGCAATCCTTACGCAGCGCCCCAAGCGAACGTGGCACGTGACGAAGATGCCGTGGAATACGGCGAAATCCGCATGTTGTCGCCGCACGGCCGCATCGGGCGCGTGCGCTTCATCGGTTACTCGATCGGGTTGTCGATGCTCGTCTTGCTCGTGGCCGGCGTCGCTGCCGGGGTCGCGGCGCTGGTCAGCACGGACGCAGCCGTGCTCGTGGGCCTTCTCGGCTACGCCGCGATGATCGCCGCGCAGTTCCTGCTGGCGATCCAGCGCTCGCACGACATGAACGTAACGGGCTGGCTCTCGTTGATCTCGCTGATTCCGTTGGGCGTGCTCGTGTTCTGGCTCGTGCCCGGGACTCGCGGCGAGAACGACTACGGCAAGCCGCCGCCGCCGAACACGGCCGGCGTGATCGTGCTCGCCTGCCTCCTGCCCGTGATCTTCATCGGCGGCATCTTGGCCGCGATCGCGATTCCCGCGTACCAGGATTACACGATCCGCGCACAGGTGTCGGAGGGCCTGAATCTCGCCGCCGAGGCGAGAGCGGCCGTCGAGGATGCGTTCGCGCGTACGGGCAGTGCCCCGGCGGATCGCCTCGCGGCCGGCCTGTCGGCCGCGGCGACGGACTCGGCCGGCCTGTACGTCGCGAGCGTCGACGTCGACCGCGGCACCGTGCTCGTGAGGTACGGCAGCAACGCGAACTCGATGATTGCGGGGGGCATCCTCGCGCTTCAGCCGTACGTCGCGAGCGGCAAGAGCGTGGTATGGCGCTGCGCTCATGGCGAGGTTCCGGCCGGCGCGATGGCGATGGATCGCGGCGCGACGCCGTCCGACGTGGCCACGGAGATCGAGGCGCGCTATCTGCCGTCGCGCTGCCGGCCGTAATCGTCGCGCGCGTTTGACGCGCGCTTCGCGAGGTCTATGATTCGGGCGTTGCAAGCCTTTGGGGGGCTTTCGCGATGCGGCGTCGACGTCTCGTTCACTGCGTGGCGCTGCTCACGGGCGCCTTCTTCTACAACGCGCACGCTCAGCCGCCGCCGAGCGATGCGTCGTCGGCCAGCGTGCTCGACGTGCAGGGCGGACAGATCCGCGTCGTCACCGTCGCAACCGGCCTCGTTCATCCGTGGAGCATTGCGATGTTGCCCGGCGATCGCTCGATGCTCGTCGCCGAGCGCAACGGCCGCGTACGCTTGATCGAAGGCGACGCGCTCGTACCCGAGCCCGTGTGGTCGGCCGAAGGCATTTCGGCCGGCAACGAGCTCAAGTGGCTCGCGCTGCACCCGCGCTTCGCCTCGAACAAGCTCGTGTATTTCACGTATCCGAAGGCCGGCGAGCTCGGCACGACGCTCGCCGTCGCGCGCGGCCGCTTCGAAGGCCGCAAGCTGCACGACGTCGAGGAGATCTTCGTCGCGGACGCCTGGGAAACCGGCGGCAACATGGGAGGCAAGATCCTGTTCGGACCCGACGAGACGCTTTACGTGACGGTCGGCGACCGCGACCGTCTCTGCTGCACGGGCACCGAGGACAATAGCCTGCGCATGAAGGCGCAGGACCTCGGTAACCACGTCGGCAAGACGCTGCGCATCCGCGACGACGGCAGCGTGCCGCCCGACAATCCGTTCGTCGGCCGCGCGGGCGCCAAGCCCGAAATCTTCACGTACGGCCACCGCAACGGCTACGGCCTCGCGTTTCATCCCGAGACCGGCGAGCTTTGGCAGGCCGAGATCGGGCCGATGGGCGGCGACGAGGTGAACATCCTGCTGCCGGGCCACAACTACGGCTGGCCGCTCGTGTCGATGGGCCGCAACTACACGGGCTCGCTCGCCTCCGAGCAGCCGTACTACCGCGACGGCATGGACAACGCGCGGATGTTCTGGGTGCCCTCGATCAGCCCGTCGAGCCTGTTGTTCTACACCGGCGAGCGCTTCGCGCGCTGGCAGGGCAACATGTTCGTCGGCGCGCTGAACGGCTTGAGCTTGCAGCGCGTCGCGTTCAACCAGCCGTCGCAAGCGGAACGCCGCGAGCCCGTGCTGCGCGCGCTGAACGTTCGCATCCGCGACGTGCAGCAGACGGCCGACGGCTATCTCTACGTGGCGACGGAGTTGAGCTTCGGCGGCGCGAACGCCGACGGCACGATCTTGCGGCTCGAGCCCGTCGAGGGCTCGTAACCTGTCTACGACTGCGGCGAGCCGAGCGCTTCCTTGAGCTCGGCGAGCTCCTGCTCGAGCTTCGCAACGCGCGCTTCGAGTGCCGCGAGCGCGCTCGGCCGGGGCGCAGGCGGCTCCGCTACGGCTTCGGCCGGCCGGCTCTCGCGCGGCGCCGATTCGATGGCGCCGCCGAGCAAGTGCGCGTAGGCGTGATCCTTACGGCGCGGCTCGCGCGGTAACCGCGCCACGAACGGTCCGTCGCTTCTCGTCATCAGCGACTCGAGCGCGGTCTCGACCTCGGCCGTATCCGCGAACTCGTGGAGGCGGCCGCTGTGCGCCTTGAGCTCGCCCGGCGTCTGCGGGCCGCGCAGGAGCAGTAGGCACACGACGGCGAACTCGGCCGGCGAGAGCTTGATCTGCGCGAAATGCGTGTTGCAGAGCCGCTGCTGGTACTTCTCGACGCGGCTGCCGAATTCCTGCGTCATGACGAGCCGCTTCGCGATCAGATCGTTCACGGCGCGCTGGACGGCGCCCGGCTCGAGCGACATGACCGGCTCGCGGCTCGATTTCTGGTTGCACGCGTTCACGAGCGCGTTCAGCGACAGCGGATATTGGTCGGGCGTGATGACCGACTTTTCCATGAGGCAGCCGACGATCCGCGCCTCGATCGGTGTGAGCTCGATGTTCAAGGGGTTCCTTTCTAGCGTGGGACGGGCCTGCCGTAGACCTCGATGCGCCCGACGTTCACGAAGCCGCCCCAGCCGTGGCCGCTGCCGGGCATGAGATCCGCAAAGCCGACCTCGTCGACGCGGCTCAAGTCGGGCGTGGCCCACGCTTGGCCCGTCGTCACGACGCGCGAGATGTCGAGCGGGCGCCAGCGGACGTTCGCAACGGCGAACTCGGTCTCCAAGAACAACGTCGAGTTCGCCGACGCCGCGCCTTCGGTGTAATCGCCGACGAACCAGCTGCCGTCGGCGAGCTTCACGACGGGCCGCACGACGTGGAAGCCCGACGTGCGCGTCACCCAGCGGATCTTCGCGCGCCCCGTGAGGTCGACGTAGCGTGTGCGGTCGCGCAGCGTTGCGGCGACTGCTGTATGGCAGACGCCGGTCCACAAGTTCGGCGGATCCGTCGGCTCGCCGTTCGCGACGCGCTGCGGCGGCGGGTTCTGGTTGTGGCCCGCGAGCTGGATGCACGAGGGGCCGCCCCAGTCGCGTGCGACGGAGCGCGGCGGGGGATTCTCGCGATACCGCGGAATGCTCGCCGCGTCGGGATCGTAGAGCTCGAGCTCGAGCGCGGGGTTCGTGACGGCCGCCGCCGTCACGCCGCCCTCGGTGACGAAATCGGGGCCGGCATTGGCGGGCGGCGTGATCTGCCGCCATTCCTCGCGGAAGAACAACGGCGGCAGCGGAGGCGGGCCCGCAGGTGCGGCGCCGGCTGCGGGTTGCTGCGCGCCGGCCAGCGTCGCGCACAGCGCGAGCGCCGCGCCGAGCCAAAGTCCCGTCCAACGAGCAAGGCGTAGAACCGACATGAGCCGTCTCCCCCCGAGTGGCACCCAGCGCAGTGTACGGCCGTTCGAGCCCGGTATTCAGGCACGTTGCACTTAGCCGATTAGCTAAGTATATTCGTTAGCCGATCAGCTAAGCATTGGGTGCCGTCATGGTCACGTCGCTCTGCATCTATCGCGTCAGGCCTAAGTCGGAGAAAGCGTTCGAGCATCTGCTCGCCAAGCACTGGCCCACGCTGCGCCGCGTCGGTTTGGCCGCCGATGAGCCCTCGACGATCTACCGAGGCTCGGAAGGCGATGGGCAGCCGATCTTCGTCGAGCTGCTCCACTGGAAGGACGGGCACGGCGCCGAGCGCGCTCACGAGCTGCCGGAGGTCTTGGCCGTCTGGGAGCCGATGGGCAAGCTCTGCGAAGAGCGCGCCGGCCGGCCGTCGATGGAGTTCCCGCTTGTCGAGCAAATCGAAGTCCGCTTCGAGCGCTGACAAGCGCCTCGCCGACTACGACGCCGTGTTCGCCGCGCTCGACAACGCCGCGCGGCGCCAGATCCTCATGATCCTGCACTTTCGCGGTGACGCGATGACGGCCGGCGAGATCGCGGACCGCTTCTCATGCTCGTGGCCGACGACGTCGCGGCATCTCCGCAAGCTCGAGAGCGCCGGCCTCGTTCAGGTCGAGCGCGCGGGGCGCGAATGGATCTACCGGCTCGATCGCAAGCGGCTCGACATCGCGCGCGAGTGGCTCGGCTGGTTCGATACGCCGCCCGCCTCAGCCGCCTCGGCTAAGCAGCGCGGGTAAGCGGGCGCAGCAGCTAGCCGTCGGCGGCCTTGCGCTGCTCGCGCTTGCGCTCGTTCTCCGTGAGCAGCTTCTTGCGGAGCCGAATGCTCGTCGGCGTCACCTCGACGAGCTCGTCGTCGTCGATGAACTCGAGCGCCTGCTCGAGCGAGAACTTGATCGGCGGCGTGAGAATGATGTTCTCGTCGGAGCCCGCGGCGCGGATGTTCGTCAAGTGCTTCGCCTTCGTAGGGTTCACCATGAGGTCGTTGTCGCGGCTGTGAATGCCGATGATCATGCCCTCGTAGACCTCGGCGCCGTGGCCGATGAAGAGCGAGCCGCGCTCCTGCAGGTTGAATAGCGCGTACGCGAGCGCCTTGCCCTGCACCATCGAGACGAGCGCGCCGTTCACACGCTGGCCGATCGCGCCGCTCGCGCGCGGCGCGTAATCGTCGAAGACGTGATAGAGCAGGCCCGTGCCCGCCGTCGCCGTCAGGTACTCGGTGCGGAAGCCTATCAGCCCGCGCGCCGGAATTCGGTACTCGAGGCGCACGCGGCCGCGGCCGTCCGGCATCATCGATTTGAGCTCGCCCTTGCGCTCTGCGAGCCGCCTCATCACGGCGCCCTGATACTGATCGGCGAAGTCCACGGTGAGCTGCTCCCACGGCTCGTGCACGACGCCGTCGACGACGCGCTCGATGACGGCCGGGCGGGAAACGGCGAGCTCGTAGCCTTCGCGGCGCATCGTCTCGATCAGCACCGAGAGGTGCAGCTCGCCACGGCCCGACACGCGGAAGCGATCGGGGTCCGACGTGTCCTCGACGCGCAGCGCGACGTTGTGCTTGAGCTCCTGCATGAGCCGCTCGCGGATCTGCCGGCTCGTCAGGAATTTGCCTTCCTTGCCGGCGAACGGCGACTTGTTCACTTGGAACATCATCGTGATCGTCGGCTCGTCGACTTTGAGCGGCGGCAACGCCTCGGCGGCTCCGCGTGCGCAGACCGTGTCGGAGATCTGCAAGCCGTCGATGCCGCTGAACACCACGATGTCGCCGGCGCAGGCCTCGGCGACGGCCTTGCGCTCGAGGCCTTCGAAACCATAGAGCTCCATGAGCTGGGCGTTGCGCTCCCGGCCGTCGCGCTGCACGAGCGTAACGGGCGTGTTGCGCCGCACCACCCCGCGGCTCACGCGGCCGATGCCGAGCAGCCCCACGTAGGAGCTGTAGTCGAGGCTCGAGACCTGCAGCTGCAGCGGCCCGTCGAGCTGCACCGGGGGCGGCGGCACGTGGCTCACGATCGCCTCGAACAGGGGCTGCATCGTGCCATCGCGCACGTCGGGCGTTGCGCCCGCGTAACCCTTCAGCGCCGACGCGTAGATGACGGGGAAGTCGAGCTGGCTGTCGCTCGCGCCCAAGCGGTCGAACAGGTCGAACGTCCGATCGAGCACCCAATGTGGCCGCGCGCCGTCGCGGTCGATCTTGTTGATGACGACGAGGGGCGTGAATCCGCGCAAGAAGGCCTTCTGCGTGACGAAGCGCGTCTGCGGCATCGGGCCGTCGACGGCGTCGACGAGCAGCAGCACCCCGTCGACCATCGACAGCACGCGCTCGACCTCGCCGCCGAAGTCGGCGTGGCCCGGCGTGTCGACGATGTTGATGCGCCAGTCGCGCCAGGTGATGGCCGTATTCTTCGCGAGAATCGTGATGCCGCGCTCGCGCTCGAGGTCGTTCGAGTCGAGCGCGCGCTCCGGCAGCACCGTGCGCGCGTCGAGCGAGCCCGACTGCGTCAGCAGCTTGTCGACGAGCGTCGTCTTGCCATGATCGACGTGCGCGATGATGGCGATGTTTCGCAGCCGTTCCTTGGGCAGCATCGGTGTGGGGTCGCGGGAGGAAAAAGGCGCGCATTATACGGCCATTCGCGCGCCCGACTACGATAAACCCGACGCGGGACGGGCGTCCCGGCCGGCCGCACGCCGCCCCGTGCGTGCGGCTATACGGAAGGCGTCAGGGCCGTCCCGGCGGGGCAGCGGCCGGGGTTGCCGGCCGTTCCGGCGTCACCGGAGTCGCCGGGAGCTCGGGCGCGGCCGGCGTCTCCGGCAA
>JBBIJV010000018.1:0-27871 GCA_037445815.1 Rhodospirillaceae bacterium | reverse complement strand
GCTCCGGGCCTCGGGCGCGGCGCTCGGGATCACCGCGGCGGCACCCGGAGAGTCGAAGGACTCGAGCTGCGCGACGAGCGCGGCGTTCGGGCGGATCGCGCGGCCTGCATCGATCGAGTCGCGCATCTGCTGCAGCTCGTCGAGACCGCGCTGAATGAGCTCGATCGCGCTAGGAGTCTGGCGGCTCGGCCCTTCGGCGAGGCGCGCCAGCAGGGTCTCGAGTGCATGGCTCAAGTCGCCCATCGGCAGGATACCGGCCATGCGCGCTCCGCCTTTCAACGTGTGCAGGTAGCGCTGGAGCATCGCGACGGACGGCGGGTCCTGCCGCTGCCGCACTTCTTGGAGCGCGGCCTGGGAGTTGTCGAGGATTTCCGCCGCTTCCTCGGCGAAGATCGCCGCGATCTCGGGATCGAAGGCGCTCGGTGCGGCGGGCGTGGAGGCGTCGCTCGGCGCTGCCGAAACCGGCGCCGAGGCCGGCGGCCCATGCGCCTCGGCCTGCGCGGCTTTGGCGGCGGGCTTGGCCGAAGCCGGGGCCGATTCGGGACCCGCCCTCTCGCGCATCGCGAGCGCGCCGAGCGCGGCGAGCACGGCCGGCTCCGGCTCGACGCTGCGGCCGGCGGCGAGCCCTTCCGCCATCCGTTCGATCTCGGCGGCTGCCTTCCGCAAGGCGTCGAGGCCGTCGTCGTCGATACTCGATCCGGACTCGAAGTGGCGCCGCAAGTGCTCGGCGAGCGGCGCCGCGAGCTTCATCGCCGGCTCGTACCCCGCCATGCGCGCGCTGCCGAGCAACGTGTGGCACGCCCGGTACAGCGGCTCGTCGATCGTGTGCGAGCCCGTGCCGGAGGGGGCGCGCGCGAGGAATTGTTGTATGACGCCGAGATGTCCGCGCATCTCCTTTACGAAGATGTCGGCGAGCACGGGATCCATGCCGGGCTCGGGAGCGACAGCGGGCGCGGGCGCGGCACGCAGCGACGGGCCCGTAATGCTCGCGGCCTCGGGGTCGCCGTCGGCGAACGCTTCGGCGCGTTTCATCAGGAGCTGCACGTCGAGCTTCGGCGGCAGCCCAACCTCGAGCTGCTCGAGCAGCTGCGGCAATGCGCCGCTCGCCTCGGTGACGAACTTCAGCATCGCAGGGGTCGGCTCGAGCGTCTGATTGATGACCTTGTTCAGGAGGTTCTCGATGCTCCAGGCGAACTCTCCGATGAGCTGCGCCCCGACCATCCGGCCGCTGCCCTTCAGCGTGTGGAACGAGCGGCGCGTGGCAATCAGCGCCTCGGTGTTGGCGCGATCTTCGAGCCAGGCCGGAAGATTGCGCCGAATGTTCGCAATCTCTTCCTTGGCTTCCTCGATGAACACCTCGACCAGCTCGGGATCGGAACGCCCCTCCTCGACCTGCATCACGCTCGGCGCCGGCGCGGCGGCCTTTTTCTTCGCCGGCGGCGGCGTTGCCTCGCGCGCGGCAGGCGGCGGCGCGGCGACGGCGACCGGGGCCTTGGCCGGCAGCGTCTCGAGCAGATCGAGGCAACGGTCGGCGTTGTCGAGCATGTACCACGGGTCGCTGCGGCCGGCGCTGACCGTCTCCATGTAGTACTCGACGCTGACGATCGCGTCGGCGAGCCGTTCGAGGTACTCGGGCTTCAGCTTCGTGCCGGCTGTCAATCGCGTGGCGATGACGGCCCCGACGCGCTCGACCACCGTGACGGCCTTCGCCTTGCCGAGCATGAGCAAGCCGGCGGCGATGCCGCGCAGCTGCGGCTTCACCTGCTCGAGCGGCCGCGTGTCGGCCGGGTTCTCGACGAGCTGAATCACGGCTTCCTTGACCTTGGCGAGGTTCACGATGCACTCGCCCATGACAGCCTGCGTCACCTGCCGGTGCTGCGTGTCGGCGTCCGCGGCCGGCTCGGCGCCGTCCGCGTCCTCGCCCGGCAACACGGCGCGGATGAGCTCGCGGTCGAGCGCGTCCTCGACGTCGAGCAACGTGGCCGCGATCTGCTCGAGCACGGCCTGCTCCGGCGCCTTGCCGTTCGTGACGATCGCCGCGAGGTCCTGCGACTTGCGCTGAATCTTGACTCGCGCGCTCTCGAGCCCGAGCACGCCGAGCGTGTCACCGATCTTCTTCAGCATGTCGAGCTGCGTGCCGAGCTTGTCGGCTCCTTGCATGCCCGTACGCACGAAGATATCGAGGGCGTCCTTGACGGCACCCAAGTCTTCCTTGATCGCTTGCGCGACGGTGCGCATGAGCTTGACGCTGGGTCCGGCGAGCCCTTCGCGCGCTTGATCGAGCTGCGCCGGCTCGGGCAGCACGTCGCCCAAGTTGTATTGCTTGCGCAGCGTCTCGATGCGCGGATGGTTCGAGCTCGTTCGCGCCACGTAATAGAGAAGATTGTTGACCAGGTCGACGGGCGGCGCGTCGACGAGCGCCGATTCGCCGCCGTCGGCGAGGCGCTTCAGCTGGCGGTCGACCTGGCCGATCAGCCGCTTCAGCGCCACGCTCGCCTCGAGGCCGCCGCCGCGAATCGCCGTAAGGACGGCCGTCAAGACGGTCCAGAGCTGCTTCACCGGCTCGCTCGCGGCGGCGCGCTCCAAGTTCGTCGTGACGCGCAGGAGCTCGTCCAAGAACTTCGCCGGCTCGCCGCCCTTGATCCACCCGAGCAACGCCTGTTGAAACGCCGGACGCAGACGTTGCGCAATCTGCCCGTAGCCACGCACCGGCCCGCCGTCGCCGGCGGGCGCCGCGTATGCCGCACCGTGGCGCTCGAACGGCCCGGCGTGGAGCAGCACGAGCGTGCCCTCGGAGAGCGACGGCTTGTCTCGCGCTCGGCGCAGATCGTTGAGCAGCGGCAACAAGGCGAGCGCGACGTCCTTGCCGCCGCCCTGGAGGCGCTCCAAGTACGCCGGCAACTGCACCATCGCGCGCGTCAGCGCTTCGACGGCCTGCTCGGCCTTGTGCTCGTCCTTCGCCTCGGCAAGCCGCCGGCAGGTCTCGACCATTTCCTCGGCGAGCAGCGCCGCGCCGTGAATCTCGACGATCTTCAGCGCCCCGCGCGCCGCATGAAGGTGCTCGGCCGTGCGGTTCAGCGCTTCGACGCCGCCGCGGCCATCGACGTACTCCTCGAGCTCGGCCCGCGCCGAGTCGAGCGTGCTCGCGAGCTCCTTGTTGACGAGCTCGAGAGCGTGCGCCGCAAGATCGTTGATCGCGTGACTCGCCATACGCCTTCCGCTAGCCGGACGATCGTCGGCGCTCGACGCCGGGCGCGGTTGCGGGCGGCGCGGGCGCCTGCTCGGCACGCTCGAGGCTCGCCGCAACGCGCGCCGGGCTCAACACACCCGTGCCACCACCGTGATCCGGGAGAGTGAAGCCGGCCACGCTGCGCCGGAGCTGCGACGCAAGCTCCGAGAGCTTGCTGATGGCGCTCGACGTCGCGGCCGTCGATTCCGTGGTCTTGGCGCTGATCTCGCGCAAGACGTGCATGTTCTTCGTGATGGCGCTTGCGACGCTCGTCTGCTCTTTCGAAGAGCTCGAGATGTTCTGGACGAGGCTCGCGATTTGATGCGAGACCTGCTCGATCTCCTCGAGCGCCGCGCCGGCGTTCTCGGCAAGCAAAGCGCCCCCGACGACGTCGGTGGTGCTACGCTCCATCGACATCACGGCTTCGTTCGTGTCGGACTGAATCGTGCTGACGAGCACCTCGATCTTCTTCGTAGCGCCCGCCGAGCGCTCGGCGAGCTTTTGTACTTCGTCTGCGACGACGGCGAAACCGCGGCTCGCCTCGCCCGCGCGCGACGCTTCGATCGACGCGTTGAGCGCCAAAATGTTCGTCTGCTCGGCGATCTCCTCGATGAGCTCGACGATGTTGCCGATCTCCTGCGAGCTCTCGCCGAGGCGCTTGATGCGCTTGCTCGTATCCTGAATCGTCTCGCGAATCGTATTCATGCCCGCGATCGTGCGCCGCACGGCTTCGCCGCCCTTGTGGGCGATCTCGACGGCGTGGCGAGCGACGTCGGAGCAGCGCTCGGCGTTGCCGGACACCTCTTCGATCGAGATCGCCATGCGCGCCATCGACTCGGACGCCGCCGCCGCCTGCTTGGCCTGCGTCTCGGCCGAACGGACGAGGTGGCGCGCCGTGGCTTCGGTTTGCTTCGAAGCCGCGTCCACCAAGATCGACGAGTCGTTGATCGTCGTGACGAGCTCGCGCAGCGCGTCGATCGCATAGTTGATCGAGTCGGCGATCGCGCCCGTGATGTCCTCGGTGACGGTGGCCTGCACGGTGAGGTCGCCGTCGGCGAGGCTCGACAGCTCGTCGAGCAGGCGCAGGATCGCTTGTTGGTTGCGCTCGTTCTGCTCGGCCTGGAGCTCCGCCGAGCGGCGGAAATCGCGTCCGCGGTAATAGACGAACATCATCAAGGCCGCGATGGCGAGCGCGGCGAACACGAGCAGCAACGGCAAGCGCGCGGCGACGCCGCCGCCCGAGCCGGCCGTGAAGGAGACGTCGGAGTTGCGGTAGCGCGTGAGGAGCTCGGCGGAGGCGGCGTCGAGCTGGCTGACGGCGGTTCGGACGGCAACGAGCGTTTCGGCGCCGGCGCCGAGCTCGGCCACGGCTTGCCGCAGGCGCTCGTGGAGGGCCGACAGCGCTTGCACGTCCCGCTGGGCCGCCGCCTCGCGCACCGCGACGACGCCGAGCGAGCCATCCTCGCCGCGCAGGCCGCGCACGAACTGGCCGAGGTATTGCTCGGCGTCCTCGAGCCGGCGAGCCGCATCCTCGACGTCTGCCGCAGGTCCGAACGAGCGCGCCTGCTGCTGCAGCGACTCGACCGAAAGCTCGAAGCGCGCGAGATACGGCTGATTGGCCGCGAGGTCGGCCGGCGGCAAGGCGCTCGCGACGTTCGTGGCGGCCACGAGCAGCTGCGGCCCGAGCTCGAGGACGCCCGCCCGAGCGCTTTCGATCGCAGCGAGGCGGGCGCGCGACTCGCTGACGGCAGCGAGGCCGCCCTCGATGCGTTGCCACATGTCCGCGTCGCTCGCCAGTCGGCGCCCATCGGCGCTCGCCGCGGCGTTGCTTGCCACGGCGCCGCGCAGCTCTGCGATCTCGGCGCGAGTGGTTGCGAGCGCGTCGAACGAGGCGGCGTTGCCCTGGACCGCAGCTTGCGCTTCGCTGCGGGCGGCTTGCGCGAGCGCCACGAGCTCGCCCAAGCCTCCGTCGCTCACCGTCGTCGTGCCGCTGCCGCTCCACCAAACGGAGCCGGCCGCCGCGAGCAACGCGATCGCGAGCAAGATCCCGAGCGACGGCAGCATCTTGGGCCAGGGGCTCGGCTTAGTCATGGCCTCACCGTTTCACCCGCCGTGAGGAACAGCGGGTCCTCGAGCAACTTCAGCAGGCTGAAGCGCGGCCACAGCTCGGCGCCGCGGCGGTAACTGCCCTCGAGATAGTGCTCGCAGCGAATGACGGACGGCGACGCCTCGTCGCGATAGTCCGAGGAGCTGAAGCGCCTGAAGCCGACGACTTCGTCGACGATGAGGCCGGTCGGAACGTCGCGGCTCGCGACGACGAGCACTCGGGCCTGGCGGTCGGACGCGGGAGCGCCGGCGCCGAGGAAAGACTTCAGGTCGACGACGGTCAGCAGCTGTCCGCGCAGGTTCGCGATACCGCGCAGCCACGGCTTGGCGCCGGGCACGCGCGTGATCTGCTCCGGGACCGGCAGCACCTCGCGCACTTCGGCGCGGCTCGTCACGAACCTTTCGGCGCCCAAGCGGAATCCGATGCCGACCCATTCGTCGGACGACGCGGGCGAGCCCTCGCGCGCCGCGATGGCGGCACGCGCGCGGCGTTCGAGCTCGAGCAGCAGCTCGAACGGGTGCTCGGCCAGCGCTTGCAGGTTCAAACGTTCGACCCCCGCTCGAGCACTTCCTGTGCTTTGGCGACGAGCACGGCCTCCGTGACGGGTTTGACGAGGTAGTCGACGGCGCCCTGCCGCATGCCCCAGATGCGGTCGGTTTCCTGGTCCTTCGTCGTGATCATCACGACGGGAATCGATTTCGTTTGCGGGTCGCGAGTCAGCGTGCGTGTGGCTTGATAGCCGTTGACGCGCGGCATCACGACGTCCATGAAGATGAGGTCCGGCCGCACCTCGCGGGCAAGACTCAGGCATTCCGAGCCGTCCGACGCCGAAACGGTGTCGAACCCGTGCTTCTCGAGCGCCGTCTTCAAGACGTGCACCTCGGTGGGCGAGTCGTCGACGATCATGATCAGAGCCATAGAAGATCCCGATTACTTGGCCACGTGGCTTTGGATGGCACCCAGCAACTCGTCCTTCGTGAACGGCTTCGTCAAATACTGCTCCGAGCCCACGAGGCGGCCCCGCGCCCGATCGAACAACCCGTCCTTGCTGGACAGCATGATGACGGGCGTGTCCTTGAACGTCTTGTTGTGCTTGATCAGCGAGCAGGTCTGATAGCCGTCGAGGCGCGGCATCATGATGTCGACGAAGATGATGTCCGGCCGGTGGTCTGCGATTTTCGAGAGGGCGTCGAACCCGTCGACGGCGGTGAACACCTCGCAGCCCTCCTTGGCGAGCAGGGTCTCCGCGGTTCTGCGGATCGTCTTGCTATCGTCGATGACGAGAATCTTGAGCCCTTGCAGGCTCGTTTTTGGGTTCACTGCACTGCTGCCAGACACGTAGCTTTCCTCCCGCAGGCCGCGCGGCGCTCCCCTTCAAGGAGCCGGGTGCGAGCCCCGGACTCCACGCGCCTTTTAACATATCGGCGTAAGGCCTTCCACGACCAAGCGCGCGCTTGGCAAGCTCGATTCGTCGCCCGCGAAGCCTCGCGTCGAGCCGGCGAAAGATTCGACAAAATCGGGTTATGGTAGCGTTGCGCTTTTTCGCGAAACTGCGAACCCGCACGCAAAACAGCGAGGAGTGCTGCATGACCCGGTCCCCGAAGTTGCTCGGCGTCGTCATGGACCCGATCGAGTCCATCAAGCCCAAGAAGGATTCGACCCTGGCCATGCTTCTGGCGGCGCAACGGGGCGGTTACGAGCTCGTGTACTTCACCCAGAAGGCTCTCGAGGTTCGCGACGGAGCACCGGTCGGCCACGGCGCGCGCCTCACGGTACGCGACGACACGGAGCGATGGTTCGAGATCGGGACGCCGTGGATCGGCGGCCTCGAGGAGCTCGACGTGCTCCTGATGCGGAAGGACCCGCCGTTCGACATGGAGTACATCTACACCACCTATATCCTGGAGCTGGCGGAGAACCGGGGCCTCCTCGTCGTGAACAAGCCGGCGAGCCTGCGCGACATCAACGAGAAGGCCTACACGTCGTGGTTTCCCCAATGCACGCCGCCGACCCTCGTCACGCGGTCTCGAACCGCTCTGATGGAGTTCTTGAAGCAGCACAACAAGATCGTGCTGAAGCCGTTCGACGGCATGGGCGGCCGCTCGATCTTCGTCGTGACGGCGGGCGACCTCAACACGAACGTGATCATCGAGACGCTGACGAATCACGGTGAGCGCTTCACCCTGGCGCAGCGCTACGTCCCCGAGATCGCCGACGGCGACAAGCGCGTGCTCCTGATCGACGGCGAGCCGATCGACTACGCGCTCGCGCGGATCCCGGCGCCCGGCGAGAGCCGTGGCAACCTCGTCATGGGCGCGCGCGGCGAGGGCCGGCCTTTGACCGAGCGCGACCGCTGGCTCTGTGCGCAGGTCGGGCCGACGTTGTCGGCCAAAGGGGTGCTGTTCGCCGGACTCGACGTCATCGGCGACTATCTCACCGAGATCAACGTGACGAGCCCCACGGGAATCCGTGAACTCGATCGGCAGTTCGGCATCGACATCGCTGCTAAGCTCATCGAAGCCATCGACCGTAAGCTGGCGGCGCGCGCCGCCTGACGCTATCGTTGACGCCGCCCATGAGCGATGAACGCCTCGGCTCGACGCTGTTCCTCGCCGCGCTCGTGCATGGCGTGGTCATTCTCGGCGTCACCTTCTCGGCCGCGCCGTTCGGCGACGGCGAGGCGTTACCATCGCTGAACGTCACGCTCGTCGTCGACACGGAGCGCGAGGAGCTCGCCGCCGACACGGCCAAGCTGCTCGCCAACGTAGATCAAGCCGGCGCCGGGCAGGCCGCCCGCGGCCTGCGCCCCACGAGCGCGCTGTCCGCCGACGAGCCGACGACGCAGCTTGGCGAACCCGTCGGCACGGATGCCGCCGACCGCACGCCGCGCGAGGCCGGTTTGAGCGCGGAGCAGCTCGTCACTCGCGGCAGCGGCGCGGACGCCGTTTCGGCCCGATCGCAGGCGACCGACGATCCGGCTGCGGAGCAGCAACGCGCGGCCGCACTGTTCGATCAGTCGACGCCGCAGACGACGGCGCTCGAGGTCGGCTTGCGCGCCGAGCTGCCCGACGGGAACGACGATGCGCGCACGCTGATGGCGACGCCGAGCACGCGTGAGTCGGGTCTCGCCGAGTACCTGGACGGCTGGCGGCGGCGCGTGGAGCGCATCGGTACGGCCAACTATCCCACGGAGCTCTTGGGCAACATTCATGCGGGGCGGCCGACGCTCGAGGTCGTGATTGCGGCGGACGGCCGTCTCGACGACATCGTCGTGCGCCGCTCGTCGGGCGACAAAGCGCTCGATCAAGCGGCGCTCAAAATCTTGCGGCTCGCCGCGCCGTTCGAGCCGCTGCCCGAGGGCATTCGCAAAGACTACGACGTGCTGCGATTCGCGTACGAATGGGACTTCTCCGCCGGCACCTCCGGCGGGCGCTGACGCGCGAGTCGATGCTACGATAGGGCTGAGCTTTCGTAAGGAGCTTTTCGTCGATGCAGTCGCTGCAAGACCACTTCTTGATTGCGATGCCCGCGATGGCGGACCCCAACTTCAATGAGACCGTCACCTACATCTGCAAGCACGACGCCGACGGCGCGTTCGGCATCGTCATCAATCGGCCGGGCGACCTGTCTCTCGGAGAGATGCTCGGCCAGCTCGCGATCGGCCTCGAGGACCGCAGCGTCGCGGATATCCCCGTCATGCACGGCGGCCCCGTGGAGCCCGAGCGCGGCTTCGTGCTGCACCGCTCGGGCCGAACGTTCGAAGCCACGCTCGAGGCGGGGCCCGAGATCAAACTCACGTCGTCGCCCGACATCCTCGCCGCGATCGGCAGCGGCCACCGACTCGGACCCGTGCTCGTCGCGCTCGGGTATGCAGGCTGGGGCCGCGGTCAGCTCGAGGCCGAGCTCGGCAGCAACACTTGGCTCACGGTCCCGGCGAATCCGGCCATCATCTTCGAGACGCCGTGCGAGCAGCGCTGGACGGCGGCGCTCGGCCTGCCCGGCGTCGACATTCAGCGCATCACGCACTATGCGGGCCACGCCTGAGGGCCCGGGACGGGGGAGTGACGGCGAGTAGCGGCGGCCACATCCTCGTCGCGTTCGACTTTGGACTCCGGCGGCTCGGCGTCGCGACCGCGAACTCGAAGACGCGCACGGCGTCGCCGCTCACCACTTTGCGCGTCGACGGCGACCCGCCGTGGCGCGAGCTCGATCGAATCATCGAGGACTGGCGCCCGGCGCAGCTCGTCGTCGGCGTGCCCGAAGGCGCCGGCGCCGAGGGCATCGCACGGCGCGCACGCGCCTTCGCAGAGCAGCTGGCCGAGCGCTACGCACTGCCAGTCGCCACGGTCGACGAGACCCTGACCTCGGCCGCCGCGGAATCGGACCTCGCGGAGAAGCGTCGATCCGGGTATCTTCGCCGCCGCGTCGGCAAGGGCGGCGCCGACCGCGTCGCGGCATGTCTGATCGCGGAACAGTGGATGAGTGGGCACTGAGAACGAGACCGTGAGCTACGAGCGCAATCGCGGCACAGTGTTCCTCGAGGACGCGCGCGTCTTGTCGCAGCGCGCGTGGCCGGGCCGGCAGTTCGTGCTGCGCGTCGAAGCGCCGCGCGCGGCTCGCACGGCCGCGCCCGGCACGTTCGCGCACCTCGCGTGCGACCCGTCAGTGCCGATGCGCCGACCCTTGTCGATCATGCGCGCGAGCCTCGCGGACGGCTGGCTCGAGTTCCTGTACAAGCCGAAAGGGCACGGCCTCGCGATGCTCGGCACGCGGAAGCCCGGCGACGTCGTCAGCGTGCTCGCGCCGATCGGCCACGGGTTCACGATCGATCCGAATCGGCCGCGCCTGCTCGCGCTCGGCGGCGGCGTCGGCATTCCGCCGATGATCTTTTTGGCCGAGCGCGTCCAAGGCGATCGACGCTTCGAGCCGCTCGTGCTGATGGGGTCCGAGGTGCCGTTTCCGTTCGAGCTCGTCGAGTCGCGTATCGCCGTGCCCGGCGTCGGCAAGCCGGCGACGCACGCCGTCGCGTTACTCGAGCAGTGGGGCGTCCCGTCGCGGCTCGCGAGCAAAGCAGGGCTTGCCGGCGCGCACCGCGGTTTCATCACGGACTTGGCGCGCGACGCACTCGCGGCGCTCGCCGAAGCCGACCGCGCGCAGGTGCAAATCTTTGCGTGCGGCCCCACGCCGATGCTGAAGGCCGCGGCCAAGCTGGCGCGCGAATTCCACTTGCCGTGCCAGGTCGCGCTCGAGGAGTACATGGCCTGCGGCATCGGCGGCTGCGCCGGCTGCACGGTGCTCGTACAGACGCCCGAAGGCCCGGCGATGAAGCGCGTCTGCGTCGACGGCCCGGTCTTCGACGCGCGCTCGGTGTATGCTTAGCGCCGAGCTGATGCGCTCACCGCTGGAGCGCCGCGCAAGGCGCGAGCCGCCACGGCTGCCGCCGCGGCAAGCCGTCAGCCGAAGTTGATCTTCGCTTCGAGGTTCGAGCGCGAGTCGGCGTTCGAGAGCGCCTCTTCCATGCTGATCAAGCCCTTGCGATAGAGCTCGAACAGCGCTTGGTCGAAGCTCTGCATGCCGGGCTCTTTCGTGTCCTTGAAGGCTTCCTTCACGCTCGAGATGTCGCCCTTCAGGATCAGCTCGGAGATGTGCGGGGTATTCAACATGATCTCGACGGCCGCGACGCGCTTGCCTTCCTTCGAGCGCACGAGCCGCTGCGAGATGATCACGCGAACGTACTGCGCCAAATCCATCAGCACCTGCTTGTGCTGATCGTTCGGATACATGTTGATGATGCGGTCGAGCGTCTCGGGCGAGTTGTTCGCGTGCAATGTCGCGATGGCGAGGTGGCCCGTGCCCGCGAGGTCGATCGCGGCCTGCATCGTCTCGCGGTCGCGGATCTCGCCTATCAAGATCACGTCGGGCGCCTCGCGCATCGCGCTGCGCAAGGCGCGGTGATAGGACATCGTGTCGAGGCCCACCTCGCGCTGATTGACGATCGATTTCTGGTTGCTGTGCAGAAACTCGATCGGATCCTCGATCGTGACGATGTGCGACGCCGAGTTCTTGTTGCGGTAGTCGATCATCGCGGCCAGCGTCGTCGACTTGCCAGAGCCGCTCGCGCCGACCATGAGGATGAGCCCGCGCCGCAGCATGATCATGTCTTTCAAGATGTCCGGCATGCCGAGAGCATCGAGCTGCGGCAGCTCCGGCGTGATGAAGCGCAGCACCATTGCGACGTTGCCGCGCTGGTGAAACACGTTCACGCGGAAGCGCCCGAGCCCCGGCTCCGAGATCGCGAAGTCGATCTCGAGCTCCTTCGTGAACTGCTCGAGCTGCTGCTCGTTCATGAGCTCGAGCGCCGCTTGGCGAACCATCTTCGGCGTCAGCTCCACCTGGTTGACGGGCATGATCTTGCCGTCGATCTTGATCATCACCGGCGAGTAGGTCGTGAAGAAAAGGTCCGACGCCTTCTTGTCGACCATCAGCTTGAAGAGCGGTTTGACGTTCATGACGAAGGCGGGCGCGACGGCATTTAGAAGTGGCTTTCGCGCTCTTCTTCGGCGAGCTGCAGGCTCTCGCCGTGCTCGGCCGCCGCCGCTCCCTCGCGCTTGCTCTGCAGCTTGATCTTGAGCCTGAGCTCGTTCTTGGAGTCCGCGTTGCGCATCGCTTCCTCGTACGAGATGGCGCCGTCCTCGTAGAGCTGGAACAGCGCCTGGTCGAACGTCTGCATGCCGAGACGCGTCGACTTCGCCATGATGTCTTTGATCATGGCGACCTCGCCGCGCAGGATGAGATCGCTGATCAGCGGCGAGGCGAGCATGATCTCCATCGCCGCTATACGACCCATCTTGTTCTCTCGCGGCAGCAGGCGCTGCGAGATCATCGCCGTGATGTTCAGCGACAGATCCATCAGGAGCTGATGGCGTCGCTCCTCGGGGAAAAAGTTGATGATGCGGTCGAGCGCCTGGTTCGCGCTGTTCGCGTGCAGCGTAGCAACGCAAAGGTGGCCCGTCTCCGCGAACTGGATCGCGTAGTTCATCGTGTCCTGATCGCGGATCTCGCCGATCATGATGACGTCGGGCGCTTGGCGCAGCGTGTTCTTGAGCGCGTTGTGCCAGCTTTCCGTGTCGACGCCGACCTCGCGGTGCGTGACGACGCAGCCGCGGTGCGGATGGACGTACTCAACGGGGTCCTCGATCGTGATGATGTGGCCGCGGCTGTTCTCGTTGCGGTAGCCGATCATCGCCGCCAGCGTCGTCGACTTACCGGAGCCCGTGCCGCCGACGACGAGACATAGGCCGCGCTTCGTCATCGCGACGTCCTTGAGCTGCGGCGGGAGATCGAGGTCTTCGAACGACGGAATCTTCGTGACGATCGTGCGGATGACGGCGCCGACGTGCCCCTGCTGGACGAACGCGCTGACGCGGAACCGGCCGATGCCTTGCGGCGCGATGGCGAAGTTGCACTCCTTCGTTGCGTCGAATTCCTTGGCCTGCTTGTCGTTCATGATCGAACGAACGATCAGCGAGGCCTGCGCGGCCGTCAGCGGCCGATCGGCGAACGGGCGGATCGTGCCGTCGATCTTGATGGCCGGAGGAAAATCGGCCGTGATGAAGAGGTCCGAGCCGTTGTTCTCGACCATCTTCTTGAGCAGATTTTGCGTCAGCCGTACTGCTTGATCGCGTTCCATCCCGGCGCGCTCCTTGACGAGGCGTTCTCGAGAGCAGGCGCGCGGCCGCCTGCGCGTCGAGCTTTAGAAACTCTCTTTGTTGACGGCCTTGAAGCGGGCTTCCTCTTTCGTGATGAGGCCCTTCATCATCAACTCTTGCAGGTTCTGATCGAGCGTCTGCATGCCTTGCGCCTGGCCGGTTTGAATGGCCGAGTACATCTGCGCGATCTTGCCCTCGCGAATCAGGTTCCGGATGGCCGGCGTGCCGATCATGATCTCGTGCGCGGCGATGCGGCCGCCGCCGACGCGCTTCAGCAGCGTCTGCGAGATCACGGCGCGCAGCGACTCGGACAACATGCTGCGCACCATCTCTTTCTCGGCGGCCGGGAACACGTCCACGACGCGGTCGATCGTCTTCGCGGCGGAGCTCGTGTGCAGCGTGCCGAACACGAGGTGTCCCGTCTCGGCCGCAGTCAGCGCGAGGCGGATCGTCTCGAGGTCGCGCATCTCGCCGACGAGGATGACGTCGGGGTCTTCGCGCAGCGCCGAGCGCAACGCCTCGCTGAACCCGTGCGTGTCGCGATGCAGCTCGCGCTGATTGATCAGCGAGCGCTTGCTCTCGTGCACGAACTCGATCGGGTCTTCGATCGTGATGATGTGATCGGGCTTGTTGTCGTTGACGTAGTCCACCATCGCCGCGAGCGTCGTCGACTTACCGGAGCCCGTGGGGCCCGTCACGAGCACGAGGCCGCGCGGGTGCATGGCGATATCTTTGAAGATGCGCGGCGCGCCGAGATCGTCGAGGCTCAAGATCTGCGACGGAATCGTGCGGAACACCGCGGCGCAGCCGCGGTTCTGATTGAATGCGTTGACGCGGAAGCGCGCGAGCTTCGGAATCTCGAACGAGAAGTCGGTCTCCAAGAACTCCTCGAAGTCCTTGCGCTGCTTGTCGTTCATGATGTCGTAAACCATACTGTGCACTTCTTTGTGCTTCAGTGGCGGCATGTTGATGCGCTTGACATCGCCGTCGACGCGAATGATCGGCGGAACACCTGACGACAAGTGCAAGTCCGAAGCGTTGTTCTTGACGGCAAACGCGAGCAGTTGCGCAATATCGACCGCGGCCATGGCGCTCCTTTAGCAGGGGTCCGTGCCCTCGTGGGAAGGGCGCGAAGTTGACAGTATAGCCAAGGGCTGCCGGCAAAGCGTGACTGAAATCACGGACCATTTGGCGCAAATATTCGAACGCGTCGCGCGCTCTGCGGAGCTCGCCGGTCGTTCGCCCGAGAGCGTGACGATTGTCGCCGTCAGCAAGCAGCAACCGACCTCCGCGATCGCATCCGCGCATCGCGCCGGCATCACGAATTTCGGCGAGAGCTACGTGCAGGAAGCGTTGCCGAAGATGTCGGAGCTCGAGGCCTTGCGTCTCACGTGGCACTTCGTCGGCAGATTGCAAGCGAACAAGACTCGTCATGTTGCGGAAGCGTTCGACTGGGTGCACACCGTGGACCGCGTTCGAATCGCGGAGCGCTTGAACGAGCAACGACGGCCGCACGCACCGCCGCTGAACGTGTTGATTCAGGTCAACCAAGGCCGCGAGCCGCAGAAAAGCGGCGCGGCGCCCGAAGAGGTCGCCGAGTTGGCGCGAGCCATCGGCGAGCTGCCGCGACTGAAGCTGCGCGGCCTCATGACGCTGCCGCCGCAAAGCGACACTCCGAAGCGCTGGTTCGGCGAGCTCGCCGCGCTCAAGGAGCGGCTCGTGCGGGACGGCATCGCGCTCGACAGCTTGTCCATGGGAATGTCGGCCGACTTCGAGGACGCCATCGCGGCCGGCGCCACTCACGTGCGCATCGGCACGGCGCTTTTTGGCCCCCGTACGGCATGAGCGGCTGCTCGAGGCTCATGCTATCTTCGAGACATTCGTTCGAGTAGCCACCGATGCAACGCGCGCTGATCTTCCTCGTCCAGACGCTCGCCGATCTGTATCTGCTGACTTTCCTGCTGCGCTTCATCATGCAGTGGGTGCGCGCGAGCTACTACAACCCGCTCGCTCAGTTCGTCTTCAAAGTAACCAACCCGCTCGTCGTCCCGGCACGCCGCGTGCTGCCGAGCGTGGCAGGGCTCGACGCGCCGACGCTCGTGGTGCTGATCGCGCTCGAAATCGTCGTGACGTTCGTGCTGCTCCAACTCGTCGGCGCGTCGCTTTCGGTACCGGATCTGCTCTTGTACTCGCTGCTCAGGCTCGCTTCCCTGACGCTGCTCTTTTACACGGTCGCGCTCTTCGTCTATGTATTGATGAGCTGGTTCGGCGACCGCGGCATGAATCCGATGACGGTCTTCTTGGGAGAGCTCGTCGAGCCGCTGCTCCGCCCCGTTCGGCGGGTGCTGCCACCGATCGCGGGTCTCGACCTGTCTCCGCTGGTCGTGCTGCTGCTGTTGCACGCGGTCAGGATCGCTCTTCCGTTTCCACCTTACCTGGCCTACCTGCGCTAGACAGTTTGCGAGCACGCGCGTAATGTCGGAACAGGCCAAGAGGAGATCGCGCATTAGCGGGGGAAGCATGTTGAGACGCATCGGCACGCACGCTTGCCTCATTCTCGCGGCGGGGCTAGCGGCCTGTGAGCCAGCCACCGAGGTCCAAGTCTCGAGCACTCAGGAAGGGGTCTTACCGGCCACCGAAAGCAGCAAGGACTTCGGCGAGTACGTCATCTACTTCAACGCTCTCAACACCGACCAGCTATCGCCCGAGATCGCGCGCGAATACGGCATCGTCCGAAGCAGAAGCCGTGCAATGCTGAACGTCAGCATGCACCGCAAGCTGCCGGAGGGCCGCACGGAGGCCGTTACCGGGGCGGTATCGGCGTCGGCCATCAACTTGAACGGGCAGCTCACCACGATGACGCTGCGCGAGATTCGCGAGGAAACGGCCGTCTACTACGTTGGCGAAATCGGCATCACAGACGGCGAGGTGCTGATCTTCACGATCGACGCCACGCCGAGCAACGAGGCGAGCCGCTTCACGGTCCGGTTCAAGAAGCAGTTCTTCATCGAAGAATAGCGCCGCTCACTCGACCGACCGCACGCGGTTCCTGATGCGGATCAGGTCCGAGTGCGACACATACAATAATTCGGCGATCCTGCGCACGAGGTGATCCTCGTGCTTGTCGAGCCGACGATCCGCGAGCGCCACCTGCCACAGCATCTCCACGACTCGATGCTTCTCGGCGACGGAGAGCTGCTCGTGCAGGCGGCGCGTAAACTGCCGGAGCTCCACCGCCTGATCGGCTGCGCTGCGCGCCTCCTCGAGCAGCAACGCGGCCGACCCATCGTCGAGCGCGAAGAACTGCTTCAACGACGCGAGCATCGTTTCGTCCTCGGCCACGTCGTCCGCGTAGTCGGCCTTGGCCACTTCGATCAGCAGCAACGCCGTGGCCACCCGCAGCGCGTGCTCGCGCGCGGCCGGGTCCTCGTTCTCGCGCGCGAACGCGTTGTCGAACAGCGCGGCCAGCTTACGCAGCACCGGATGCCTCCACGCCGAAGTCCGCGCCGAAGGCGGCGACGATGGCGTCTCTCACGGCCAGCAGATTGCCGTGGAAGAAGTGGCCGACGCCGGGCAGCAGCACGGCGCGCGGGGGCTTCGGCAACGCCGCGCACCACTCGAGCACGGGCTTGGCCGGCACGACGTCGTCGGCCTCGCCGTGAATGAGAAGCCACGGGCAATCGGGCGCGACGAAGTCGACCCGCAACGGATCGAGCGGCGGAGCGACGGTCACGAGGCCGGCCGGCGCAACGCGCGCCGCGATGCCGGCCGCCACGGCCGCGCCGAACGAGAAGCCCGCGAGATAGAGCCGGCGGTCGGGCCAACGCTCGCGGCACCAGGCAACCACGGCGAGCGCGTCGTCGCGCTCGCCGATGCCGTCGGCGTAGCGGCCCGCCGATTGCCCGACGCCGCGAAAATTGAACCGCACCGCGTCGGCGCCGAGCCCAGTGAAGGCGCGCGCGACGGTGGTCACGACCTTGTTGCTCATCGTCCCCTGCTGCAACGGATGCGGGTGACAGACGACCGCGGTCGCGGCCGCGGTACCCGCGCTCGCATCGAGCGCGGCTTCGAGACGACCGGCCGGCCCCGAGATCTCGATCTCTTGCGCAGCGCGTGCTGTCGCCGGCCGGTTCACGAGGCGCTCTGCGGGCCGAGCTCGGCGAGCAGCTCGTTCAACCTCGCGACGAACGCCGCAGGGTCTTCGAGCTGCCGGCCCTCGGCGAGCACGGCCTGCTCGAAGATGAGCAGCGCGAGCCGCTCGAACCGCCCCGGATCCGTCTCGGCGTCGAGCCGGCGCACGAGCGCGTGGCTCGGATTCAGCTCGAGGCTCGGGACCGCGGCCGGCGCCTTGTGCCCGGCCGCCGCGAGCAGCTCACGCATCTGATAGCCCAAATCGTGCTCGCTCAGCACGAGGCACGCGGCCGACTGCCGGAGCCGGCCGCCGACGCGCACCTCGTCGACGCGCTCGCGCAGCACCTGCTTCACGCGCTTCAAGAGCGCCCGCTGCTCGCGGTCCTCGGACTTGGGTTTGTTCTCGGCGCCCTTCGGGGCGGCCAAATCGATGACGCCGCGCCGCACGTCCTTGAACGGCTTGCCGCCGTGCTCCGTGAGGTGCTGCATCACCCATTCGTCGAGGCGGTCGGTCAAGAGCAGCACTTCGATCTCGCGCTCCTTGAACGCCTCGAGGTGCGGGCTGCTTCGGGCGGCCGCAGGCGATTCCGCTACGAGATAGTAGATGGCTTCCTGCTCCGGCTTCGCGTCGGCCAGGTAGTCCGCGAGGCTGTGCGTTTGCTCGTCGCCGGCCGTCTTGGTCGTGCTGAACCGCATGAGCTTCGCGAGGCGGTCGCGGTTCGCCGGGTCCTCGACGATGCCTTCCTTGAGCAGGGGGCCGAACTCCCTCCAAAACTTCGCGTACTTGCCGGCGTCCTCGGCCAGCCGCTCGAGCATGTCGAGCACGCGGCGCGTGAGCGCTGAGCGCATGGCGCCGATCGCTTCGTCCTGCTGGAGCAGCTCGCGCGAGACGTTCAGCGGCAACTCGCTCGAGTCCACGACGCCGCGAACGAAGCGCAGGTACAGCGGCAGGAACTGCGTGGCCTGATCCATGATGAACACGCGCTGTACGTACAGCTTCACGCCCTTCGGCGACTCGCGATTCCACAGATCGAACGGCGCCTTCGACGGCACGAACAGGAGGCTCGTGTACTCGCGCTTGCCTTCGACGCGGTTGTGGGTCCAGATCAACGGGTCTTCGGTGTCGTGCGCGATATGCTTATAGAACTCGACGTACTCCTCGTCTTTGATCTCGCCGCGCGGCCGCACCCACAGCGCCTTCGCCCGATTCACGGTCTCTTCGGCCTCGCCGCTTACCGTCAAACGAACGGGGAACGCGATGTGATCGGAGTACTTGCGGATCAGCTCCTTGAGACGCTCGGCGCGCAGGAACTCGTCGGCGTTCGTCTTGAGCTTGAGCTCTACCGTGGTGCCGCGCTCCGCGCGCTCCAGGGTCTCGACGCGGTACTCGCCCTGCCCGTCCGAGACCCACTTGACGCCGGCCGTCGGCGCCGCGTCGGCCCGGCGCGTGAGCACCGTCACCTCGTCGGCCACGATGAACGCCGAATAGAAGCCGACGCCGAATTGGCCGATCAGCTGCGCATCCTTGCGCTGATCGCCCGTCAGGCGTGCGAGGAACTGGCCGGTGCCCGAGCGCGCGATCGTGCCCAAGTTGTCGATGACCTCCTCGCGGCTCATGCCGATGCCGTTGTCGGTCACGCTGAGCACTCTGCGCTCGGCGTCTACGCTCACGCGGATCGAAAGATCGGGCTGGTTCGCCATGAGCTCCGGGCGCGCCAAGCTCTCGAACCGCAGCCTGTCGTTGGCGTCCGATGCGTTCGAGATCAGCTCGCGCAAAAAGATTTCCCGCTCGCTATAGAGCGAGTGCACCATGAGGTGCAGCAGTTGCTTGATCTCCGCCTGAAACGCGAAAGTCGAGGGCGTGCCGTTCTCCATTGGCTCCTGCTGATGACCACTCTCGGGAAGAGAGTTAGGTTAGGAGCTTGGCGGCTTTTTTCAAGGAGCCGTCGAGGCGGGCGAGACGCGGTCCGCGTCCGAATGGTAGTACGCGCGAAGGAGTGCCCCCAAGAACCAAGCGCCGACGCTCGCCGCGGCGACATACGAGAACGCGGGCGCCCACTGCGTCGCGAACGCCATGAGATCCGACGCCGCAAGACCGAACGACGCGAGAAGGCCCACTTGCAGCACGAGCCGCCGCGCACGCTCCCACTCGAGCGCCAGTGTGAACAAGGCGTCGTCGAGATCGTCGAGCCAGAGCAGTACGACTTCCATTGCGCGGCGGCTCGAGGAGTCTCAGCGGCGTGCGCAGTCGATCTTGACGAGCGTCAAGATGGGCCTCGGCCGCCCCGGCGGCTCTCGTTGCTCGTCCTTCTTGTGCCGGCGGGCTGCGTCGATGGCCCAGGCGATCCATTCCAGGCTACAAATGCTATTCTTGTCGTGCGAGTGCCCGCCGTGATCTTTTCCGTCCATGGCTAGAAGATCTTGCGCTTTGACGAACGAACTATAACGATCGGCACTCGGAGTCGCTGTGAAAGTCCTCTCACGAAGAAACTGACGCGACGAATGGTTTTACTTATTGCTGTGCGTAGCGCTCGTCGGGGGCAGCCGGCGTTCGTCGGCTGACGCGAGAATGCAAAGGATCGTCGTCCTAAACCCGAAGGGTGGGTCCGGCAAGACCACGATCGCGAGCAACCTCGCCGCGTGCTTGGCGGTGACGGGGGAGCGGCCCGCGCTGATGGACTTGGACCCGCAAGCCTCGAGCACGCGCTGGCTGCGAAAGCGCCCCGAAGAGGCGCCGCCGATCCACGGAATCGCGGCCTTCGAGCGATCGGCCGCCGTCACGCGCAGCTGGCAAACGCGGATTCCGGCTCACTGCCGCGCGGTAGTCGTCGACACGCCGGCCGCCGTCGAGCCGCACGCGATGCCGGAGCTCGTGCGCGGCGCCGACGCGGTGCTCGTGCCCGTCATGCCGTCCGAGATCGACATCCATGCGACGGCGAAGTGCATCGCCGACCTGCTGCTCGTCGCGAAGATCCGCCGCTCGGAGCGGCGCATCGGCATCATCGCGAACCGCGTCCGGACGAATACGCGCGTGTCGCAAGCGTTGACGCGCTTCCTGCGCAGCCTCGATATTCCGTTGATTGCGACGCTGCGCGACGCGCAGGTTTACCTACGCTCCGCGGAGACCGGCCTCGGAATCTACGAGATGCCGCGTTGGCAAGTGCAGCAGGATTGGCCGCAGTGGCACGGCATCCTGTCGTGGCTCGAAACGCGTCGGCGGAGTCAGCCGGCGGCAAAGAACGTCGTAGCGCTCGAGCCAGCGGGCTTCGGGTCCGGGCGGGGCTCGGGCCCGTCAGCAGAATCGGGTGCGCTGTCCGCGCAAGCGCCGACTTGAGCCGAGGGTTCAGCCGTCCTTCCAGGACTGCCGGACCTTGTCGGCCCACGTGTGGTAGCCGCGCCAGCTGTAGATCGAGTGATCGAGCGGCGTGCGCTCCCCCGTGGACTTCGTGCTGACACGCGACAACCACTTTCGATACGCGTCCCAGCCATGCTGCTCGTTGGTACGGTGGTCGGCGGCGGCGTTGCCGTCCTTCGAGTACAAGGCGGGGCGGAACTGGTGTGGCTTTTGATCGCTCATGGTGTCTTGACAGTCCCTGTCCTTAGGTGAGCGAAGGGTAGCGCGCGGCGCGCACCAAGCCGAGGAACCAAGTCACAACGGCGCGCCGTTGGCGACGCGGGTTTTGACGATAATGACGCGACGCAACGACCGTCAGGCGACGATTCGATAGCAAGGCACGTACGCGCTCGGTTCCGACAAGCGCATGCGCCGCTCCGTGACGAAGTCCTGGAGCAGAGCGCCGAGCGCGCCGATGATCTTTCGGTCGCCGCGCAGCTCGAATGGGCCGTACTTCTCGACGCGGGCGATGCCTGCTTGGCGCACGTTGCCGGCCACGACACCGGAAAACGCGCGCCGCAAATTCAGCGCGAGGCTGTGCGGCGGCTGGTCGCGGTGCAGCTCGAGCGCGCGCATCGATTCGTGCGTCGCCTCGAAAGGCATCTGGAACTCGATATCGATGTCGAGCGCCCAGTTGAAAAAGTAGGCATTGTCGTCGGCGGCACGGCGATCGCGGACTCGCTGTAGGCCGCGCACGACTTCGGCGGCCACTGCCCTCGGATCGCCGATGATGACCTTGTAGAGTCTCTGCGCAGACGGTCCCAAGGTGTCGCCGATGAAGCGGTGCAGCCGCTCGAAATAGGCCCTGCTCGTAACCGGCCCCGTGAAAATGACCGGCAGCGTCTCGTCCCCGTTCGCGGGGCTCAACAAGATGCCGAGCAGATACAGGATCTCCTCCGCCGTGCCGACCCCGCCGGGGAACACGACGATGGCGTGCGCCATGCGGACGAACGTCTCGAGCCGCTTCTCCATGTCGGGCAGGATCACGAGCTCGTTCACGATGGGGTTCGGCGATTCCGCCGCGATGATCGTCGGCTCGGTGAGGCCCAAGTAGCGCCCCGTGCGGATGCGCTGCTTCGCATGACCAACCGTGGCCCCTTTCATCGGGCCCTTCATCGCGCCGGCGCCGCACCCCGTGCAGATGTCGAGCCCTTCGAGCCCGAGCGCGTAGCCGACGACCTTCGTGTAGTCGTACTCCTCGCGCTCGATGGCGTGACCGCCCCAGCACACGACGAGCCGCGGCTCGTCGTGCGCGCGCAGCACGCGCGCGTTGCGCAGAATGTGGAACACGGCGTCCGTGATGCCGGCGGAGCTCTTCAAGTCGAAGCGCGGATTGTTCAACACGTCGTCGTGCGCGTAGAGAAGATCGCGCAGCACGGCAAACAGATGCTCGCGGATGCCGCGGATCATTTCCGTGCCGACGAACGCGATGTCGGGGGCGTTCTTGAGCTCGAGCGCGACACCGCCTTCGTACTGGACGACGGCGATGCTGAAGTTCTCGTAGCGGCTCAAAATCCGGCGGACGTCGTCGTCCGAGGCGCCCGAGTTCAGCACGGCGAGCGAGCACTGGCGCCAGAGCTCGTAGAGCCCTCCGCCGCCGGCGTCGCGCAGCTGATTGGCCTCGACCTGCGACAGGATCTCGAGGCTGCCCTCCGGGGCAATCAACGCGTCCATCGCGAGCCTCTAGAGGCGCCCGACACTACGGGCGAATCTCGATCGGCGTCGACTCGCGCGTCATGAGCCAGATGTCGATCATGTCGGAATTGCTGACCGCGATGCAGCCGTCCGTCCAGTCGCCCTGGTACCGGCGCAGATCGCTTTTCGGCTCGTTCGGCCAGCCGTGGATCATGATTTGCCCGCCGGGATCCACGCCGAGCTGCCGGGCGCGCGCGCGATCGGCTTCGTTCGGGTACGAGACGTGAATGGACAGGAAGAAGTCGCTGTTCACGTTACGCGCATCGAGCACGTACTTGCCCTCGGGGGTCCGGAAATCGCCCTCGCGCTGCTTCGGCCCGTTTGGGACGAGGCCGAGCGACACGTTGAACTCCCGCAAGACGCGCCCGGCCTTGTACAGATAGAGCTTGCGGTCCGACTTGTCGACGACGACGTAGTCGGCGCGCTCCGGCGCGCCGATGACGGCTCTTGGCGATGCGGCCATCGTCGCCGGGACCGCCGTGCCAAGTGCTTCGTCGGCCGCAGCGCCTCCGAGCGAGCTCGAGATACCGAGAACGGTGCAACAGAAAACGCGGAATCCGCCCATCCGCGAGACTCTAGATCAACAGCGCAAAAAATAGCAACGAACCAGTTCGTGCCCGCTCGAGCCCGAGCGCGCGGCGCGCGCTCGGGACATTCTGTCGATGCCGGAGCGAGGCAAGCCTTAGGCACCCCTCTGAAGCGCCGCGATACGCTCCTCGAGCGGCGGGTGAGACATGAACAGCCGTCCGAAGCCCCGCGCCCCGCCCGACGAGATGCCGAATGCGCGCATGGCCTCCGGCAAGTGCGCCGGCTCGGTCGAGCGCCGCAGGCTTTCGAGCGCGCGAATCATCGAGTCGCGCCCGGCAAGCCTTGCGCCGCCGGCATCGGCGCGGAACTCGCGCCGCCGCGAGAACCACATCACGATCATGCTCGCGAGAATGCCGAGCAGAATCTGCGCGACCAAGCTCGCGAGGAAGAAGCCCGGCCCGGTGCCGCGCTCGTTGCGCAGCAGCACGCGGTCGACGAAGAATCCGACGACTCGCGACAGGAACACGACGAACGTGTTCACGACGCCCTGTAGCAAGGCCAGCGTCACCATGTCTCCGTTCGCGACGTGGCTCACCTCGTGCCCGAGCACGGCTTCGACCTCGCGCTCGGAGAGCCGCGACAGAAGCCCCGTGCTCACCGCGACGAGCGCGTTGTTGCGCGTCGGGCCCGTTGCGAACGCGTTCACGTCCGGAGAATCGTAAATGGCCACCTCGGGATGGCGAATTCCAGCCTGGTCGGCGAACCGGTGAACGGTATTCAGCAGCCAGCTCTCGGTGGCGTTGCGCGGCCTGTCGATGACGTGGGCGCCGGTCGACATCTTGGCCATCCATTTCGAGATGGCGAGGGAGATCAAAGAGCCCGAGAAGCCGACGACGGCCGAGAAGACGAGCAAGGCCCTGAGATCGAGGTCGGTGCCGTTCTCCGCTAGGATTCGCTCGACGCCCAAGAGGTTGAGCACGAGGTAGATCACGGCGAGGACCGCGACGTTGGTGGCGACGAACAAGGCGATGCGTTTCATCGATTTCTCCGAAGCTGAAGACGAGCACGCGCTATGGCGCCCCGAAATGGTAGCGCGCCGCCCGCATATCAAGCGCCCGGCCTACTGTTAAGATCGCCTCAAGAAATCTTCGACCGACGCCCCGGGCCTCATGCCCTCAGATAACTTCTGGACCACCAAGTTCGCCGCCTTGCGCTACGCCGTCGCGTGGCTCGGCTACGCGTGGATGCGCCTCGTGGTACTGCTGCCTTCCGGCGCGCGGCTGTTCTTGGGAAGAGCGTTGGGCCGTTTGGGCTACGTTCTGCTGCGCGAGCGGCGCCGGATCGCGGCGCGCAACATCGACACGTGCCTCGCCGACCGGCCCGCCGGCGAGCGGGCCCGGATCTTGAAGCAGCATTTCGAAGCGCTCGGCTTGTCCGTCGTCGAGATGGCCATGGGCTGGTTCGGGCCGCCCGAGGCGGTCCGAGAGCGCGTGGACATCGAAGGCGCGGAGCACCTCCACGCCGCGCTCGAGAAAGGGCGCGGCGTCATTCTCTTCTCCGCACACTTCACGACGTTCGAGTTCTTTTGGCCTGCGCTGCGCCCCCTCTGCACGCGCCTTTGCGGGATGTACAAGTCGCAGCGTAACCCCGTCATGAACCGCGTCATGAACTTGGGCCGCGGCCGCTACTACGACGTGCTGTTCGAGAAGGACAACGTGCGCAAGCTCATGCGCTGTCTGCGCGAGAACTGCGTCGTGTGGTACGCGTCGGACCAGAGCTACGGCGGCAAAGGCAGCGTGCTGATCCCCTTCTTCGACGAGCCGGCCATGACGAACACGGCCATCGGCCGCATTGCGCGAACCAGCGGCGCCACGGTGCTTCCGTACTTCTGTCGCCGCCTGCCGACCGGCCGCTACGTCATGAGCATCGGCGCGCCGCCGGCCGGCTTGCCGAGCGGCGACGACGTGGCCGACACGCGCGCCTTGACGAAGCTGCTCGAGGACTACATACGCCTCGCCCCCGAGCAGTACTGGTGGATCCATCAACGGTTCAAGGGGCGTCCCGCTCCGCTGCCGGACTTGTATGCCGCACCGGCACGTTGAGCCACCGCGCGCAGGCAGACGGCGTTGAAGTATCCCGAGGAGCTTTCCCTCGCGAAATTCGTCGGCCCTCGCTACTGGCCGACCTGGGCGCTGCTCGGGCTCATGAAAATCGCAGCGCGGCTGCCGCGCCGGTGGCAACTTCGCATGGGGCGGTTAGTCGGCGCGCTGTTCAAGCGCTTGAAGCGCCGCGAGCGCCGCGTCGCGCAGCGCAATCTCGAGCTCTGTTTCAAAGATTTGAGCGCCGCCGAGCGCAGCGAGCTGCTGGACCGTCACTTCGAGGCCGTCGGCATGTCGTTCGTCGAGATGGGGATCGGCTGGTTCACGCCGATCGACCGGCTGCTCGAACGCGTGGCGATTTACGGTCGCGAGCATTTGGAGCAAGCGCTCGCGCGCGGCGGCGCGCTGCTCGTCAGCGCTCACTTCACGACGCTCGAAGTCGGAGTGGCCGTGCTCGAGTCGCTCGTGCCGCGTGTGAGCTGCATGTACCGGCCGCAGCGCAATGCGATGATGGACGTGATGATCCGCCGCGGACGTCACCGGTTCGCCGAAGAGCAGATCCCGCGCGACAACGTCCGCGCGTTGCTGCGCAAGCTGCGTGAAGGCCGGGCCGTGATCTACATGCCCGATCAGACGCATCTCGGCAACCAGAGCGAGCTCCTGCCGTTCTTCGGCGAGCCCGCCGTCACGAACACGGCGACGAGCAAGCTCGCCGCGATCAGCGGCGCCGCCGTGCTTCCGTATTTCTTCCGCCGCTTGCCCGACGGCGATTACCGCGTCGACATCGGGCCGGCGCTCGACGGCTTCCCGAGCGGGTCCGCAACGCGCGATGCCGAGCGCCTGTTCGGCCTGCTCGAGGACTACATCCGGCTCGCGCCTGAGCAATACCTCTGGCTCTACAAGAAGTTCAAGCGCAGGCCGCCGCCGTACCCCGACGTCTACGCGCGCTGACGGAGTAGACTGGCTGCGATCGCGCCGGGGGGCGCGGCTCGAGAGACAACAATGCTAAAAGAGTTCAAAGAGTTCGCGATGCGCGGCAACGTCATCGACATGGCCGTGGGCATCATCATCGGAGCGGCGTTCGGCAAGATCGTCACCTCGCTCGTCAACGACGTGATCATGCCGCCGATCGGCCTGCTCATGGGGAACGTGGACTTCGGTAATCTGTTCGTCAATCTTTCGATGAACCAGAGCTATGCCAGCGTTGCCGAAGCCGAAGCGGCCGGAGCGCCGATCATCAAGTACGGCATCTTCATCAACAACGTGCTCGACTTCTTGATCGTCGCCTTCGCGATCTTCATGGTGATTCGCGGCATCAACAAGCTGAAGCGCAAGCAGGAAGCGGCGCCTCCGCCCGCCCCGCCGGCGCCGACCGGCGAGGAGAAATTGCTCGCCGAGATCCGCGATCTACTTCGAGCCCAGACGCGCTGACCCGGGCGCGGCGTAGCCGGCCTCGAGCTCGGCCCACGCGTCGGCATCGAAGTCCGTCCCGGTCTCGAGCGCGACCTTGCGCAACGAACGGTTGAGGCGTTCGACGCCGGCGCGCTGCCAGTCGCCGCGCGGCTTGAGCACCGCGTTGTCGAAGTCGACGAGAAACGCGTTGCCGGCGCCGTCGAGCAGCACGTTGTGCGCCGTGAGATCGGGATGATCGACGCCGTGATCGTGGAACGCGCGAAGCATCGCGCCGATGCGCCGCCAGCAGCGCTCCGGAACGCGCCCCCGAGAGATGAACCACGAGAGCTTGCGCGTGTCGGGCAAATACGACGTGATGATGTCCGCGGTGTAGATCGCGCCGGTCCTGTACACGTGGGCCGCGACGGCGTTCGGCACGGGCAGCCCGGCCGCGTGCAGCGAGCGGAGCAGCCGCCATTCGCGAAACGCCCGCGTGCGCTCCGCGCCGAGCCAGAGGTAGTGGTCGTCGATCACGCGGGCGACGAGACCGCCGCGCCTGTAGTGCCGCAAGACCCATTTCTCGGACCCGTGCGCGACGATCAGCACCTCGCCGCGGCCCGACGTCTCGATTGCGACGGCCCCGGCGCGCCGCCATAGGACGGGATCGAACCAGTCGGGGCTCGGCGCGTCGGCGCGCTCTCGCGCCGCGAGCATCAGATGCCCGCCCTGGCGGACGAGTGTCTCGTCGGCCGTCATCGGCTCGGCTCCGCTCGACGCGTTGTCCGTACGGTATCGATGGCCGCGAGCACCGTCGCGGGCGAAAGGTCGTTGAGGCAGCGCAGGTGCCCGAGCGGGCACTCGCGCGCGAAGCAGGGGCTGCACTCGATTCCGAGCGACACGACGGCCGCGCGGCTCGTGAGCGGGGGCGTGAATTGCGGCGAAGACGACCCGTACACCGCGACGACGGGCGCGCCGGCAGCGGCCGCGACGTGCAGCAGGCCCGAGTCGTTGCTGACGGCGACGTCGGCGGCGGCGAGCAGATCGACGACGTCGGCGAGCGACGTCTCTCCGCAGAGGTTGCGAACGCGCGCGTCGCCGACCTTGGCCGCGACTTCCTCGCCGATGGCGCGCTCCTTGGCCGAGCCGAGCACGACGACGCTCGAGCCGGAGCGCGCGAGCGCCGCGGCCACGGCGCCGTAGTGCGCGGCCGGCCAACGTTTGGCCGCCCCGTACTCGGCGCCCGGCATCAGAGCGGCGAACGGCACGCCGCGGGTAAGCCCATGCACCGCGCGCAGCCGCTCGAGATTCTGCGGGTCGCTTCGCAAGCCCGGCCGAAGCTCCGGCGGCAGGGCGTCGAACGGGGCCTCGCCGGGCGCCTGGCCCAGCGAGACGAACCGCTTCACGGTCTGGTCGAGCCGCACGTCGAGGCGGCGGACGTCGTTCAACAACCCGTAGCGCCACTCGCCGCGGAAACCGGTGCGGCGCGGGACGCGCGCGATCAACGGCACGAGCGCGGCCTTCGCCGAGCGCGGCAGCACGATCGCCCGCCCGTAACGCTCGGCGCGCAGCCGCCGCCCGAGGGCCACC
>JBBIJV010000017.1:0-28236 GCA_037445815.1 Rhodospirillaceae bacterium | reverse complement strand
TCAAGACGTTCACACGATGCTCGCGTGCGGCGGCGGCGAGCGCCGCGCGGCCGGCATCGCCGGCGAGGTCGGCGGCGACCGTCGCGAGCACGGAATCGGCGCCGAGGTCGAGGGCGAGCCGTTCGAGCGGCGTGCGGTCGATGTCCGCGAGGACGAGCTTCGCTCCGCCCTGCGCGAGCCGCGCCGCGGTCGCGGAGCCGATGCCGCCGGCGCCGCCGGTGAGCAGGACGCGCGCATCCGTCAAGTTCATGCTGCAACCCTCGCGTCCGTCGTCGCACCGTCGGCGCGCGGCAGCGCGCGGAAGACGTCGCCATAAAGCCGGTAGAACATGCGCGCGGCGTGCAGGAGAGCGGCACGGTCGCGGGAATCCCCGAGCCTGTCGACGAGGCCGTCGAAGTGGCCCACGTGCTGCCGGTCGAGCGCGCCGTGCGACAGCAAGTACGTCAACGCGCGGCGCGGCAGCGCGAGCCGCTCGGCGATGATTTCGGCCGCGCGCGTCGCGATCGCGGCGCTCGTACCTTCGAGCACGAGCACCATGCCGAAGAAGCCGATCGCGTTGCCGCGCTGCACGGTGTCGTAGGCGTAAGCCACCATGAGCTCCGTCTCGGGCGAGGGCGGAGCCTTGCGCGCCGCCGCGGCATCGAAGCCGGCTTCGGCGAGATCGGCGAGAATCCAGTGCTCGTGGCCGTACTCCTCCTCGATGTACTCGGCGATGCCGCCGCGCAGCCAATCGAGCCGTTCCGGCAAGCGCGCGCCGCAGGCCATGAGCAGCGGCACCGTGTGCTTCACGTGGTGATACGCCTCGGTGAGGAAGGCGCGATAGCTGTCGCGGCCGACGCGGCCCGCGAGGCAGTCCGTGATGATCGGAGCGGCCAGCAAGCGTTGCCGATCCGGCTCCGTCGCGGCGCGCAGCTCTTGAGAAAAGGTCATCGACGCTCCTTATCCGTCAGGCGGTGAGCTCGAGGCTCCGGTCGTACATCGCGTCGAGCTCTCTGCGATAACGCATCCAGATCGCGTCGCGCCGGTTGCGGCCGTTCGTCGTCAGCGCGCCGTTTTGCGGCGTGAACGGCTCCGCCGCGACGAGCCAACCCCCGACGCGCGCGTAGTCGGGCAGGCGGCGATTCGCGGCCTCGACGGCGGCGCGCACCTGGTCTTCCCGCGCGCCCGGCGCCCGCACGACGACGGCGACGTTCCACGGCCGTGCTTCGCCGAACACGGCGGCTTGCGCGATCGCGCCCTCTTCGCAGAGCTCGGCTTCGACCCACTCGGGCGATACGTTGCGGCCGAAGCTCGTGATGAACACGTTCTTCCGGCGGCCGTGCACATAGAGGAAGCCGTCGGCGTCGAAGCGGCCGAGATCGCCGGTCGCGAAGCGCCGCGGGACGTGCTCGCCGCCGACATAGCCGCTGACGACGGGGCCCGCGACGTGGATCTCGCCGCGCGCATCGATCGTCACCTCGGCATGAGGCAACGGCCGGCCGACGCTGCCGGCGCGGCGCGCGGCCGGCGTGTTCAGCGCGACGACGGAGCCGCATTCCGTGAGACCGTAGCCTTCGTAGACGGGCAGCCCGACACGATCCGCGCGGCCGAGCAACGCGGCCGACACGCGCCCGCCGCCGACCGCGACGAGCTTCAGGCTCGAAGGTCGCTCTGCGCCGCGCTCGAGAACGGCCACGAGCGCCGCGAGCAATTGCGGCACGAGAATGATGCTCTCCGGGCGATAGGCGTCGAGGCAGCCGAGCAATGCCGCCGCATCGAACCGGGCTGCGCCGTCGAGTCCCGTCTCGCGCGCGCTCGGCGTCACGATCTCGGCTCCCGAGAGCAGCGGCGAGTAGACGCCGGCGACGTTTTCGAGCAGCGCCGCGAGCGGCAGCACGCAGAGGTGGCGGGTGATCTCGAGCGCATCGACAGCGCTGCGCAACGACGCGGCAACGACGTCGAGCGCCGGTTGACCGAGGCACACGCCCTTCGGTTTGCCCGTGGTCCCGGACGTATAGCTGATCTTGGCCGTGCCGGGCGGCAGCGTCGCGGCCGGATTGGCGCGCAACCGGCACCATGCCAGGCCGCCGGCCGCCGGCAGCGGGTCGAGCGCGCTCACATCGAGGTCGCAGAGCGCGGGCAGGCCCGGGTCCGCGAGCAGCGCGTCGGCGCCGCTGTCCGCGAGCGCATGCGCGATCTGCTCGCGCGAGAAGTAGGGCGGCAGCGGCACGAGCACGGTGCCGGCCATCTGCGCGGCGAGATCGACGGCGATCCAAGCCGGGCCGTTGTCGGCGGCGAGCGCGGCCACGTCGATCCGGCGCGCGGCGAGCTCCGTTGCGATCGCCGCCGCACGTTGCGCGAGCTCCGCATACGTCAGGCACTCGCCGGAGGAGCGGACGGCGATACGCGGCGGCGAATGCGCGGCGAAATGCCGCAGGGCTTCCAGCGTCGAGCTCATCGAGCCTCCGGCCGTCGCAAGGAGAGGGACACGGGCCACCAGCGCGGCACGCGAGCACAGTAGTCCCGATAGCGCGCGCCGAACCGCTTCGCCAGCCTCGGCTCCTCGTGCAGCCGGATGTAGAGCACGTTGACGAGCGCGAAGCATGCGAGCCATGACGCGAGCGCAACGGATTGGGTCAAAAGCCCCTCGCCGGCCAGCACGAGGAACAGGCCCGCCTTCATCGGGTTGCGGATATGGCGGTACGCGCCGGCCGTGACGAGCTCGCGTGTGGGATCCCATGGCGCGAGCGTCCCCGCGCCGAAGCGGACGAACAGCGAGACGGTGTGCACGACGAGCGCGAGGCCGCAGACGATGAGAGCCGCCCCGGCGATCGATGCCGCGGCCGCGCCGCCGGTTTGCGGCGGCGCCGTCGGGAACAACGCGAGCAGCGCCCCCGGCACGAGGGCGACGTTGACGAACGGCAGCAACGCGATTGCGCGTGCGTGCCGCCAGGCGCCCACGCGCTCGCTCGCGACGGCGGTCATGGCGCACACCGCGGCGCGCGGGCGCCTCTTGCCAGCGCTCCGTCGGCGATGCGCCCCGCCATCACATGCGGGTTGTGATCGTAGTACGTGCCCCAGTCGTATCGCGCTTCGCCGAGCGACAACGGGTTCGCGGGGCAGAGCGCGCGCGGCGCGAGCCCCAAGGAGCGGAACACGTTCATGACCGTGTCGGCTCCCGTGAAGACCGCCCAGGAAAAACCGGCACTCGTGAGATGCGGCACGAGGGCGCGAACAATCGCCACGGCGGCCGTGGCGTTGCGGCATGCAAGGCTGCCGATTTCGACGATGCGCTCGCGCGGGACGAAGAAGCCGTTTTGCGCGGCCAACACGTGCTCGATCGGCGCGCCCGTGTAGGCCTCGAGGAACAGGCGCTCCGCGGCCGCCGCGCGGCAGCCGACGACGGCGCGTATGTCGCCGCTCGCGCCGGTCAGGCACAAGAGCTGGGGCATGAAATGGCGAATCGTCGCGCCGAAGTGTGCGAGGAACTCGCTCCGCACGAACTCTTCGAGCAACGGCCGTTGCGGCGATAGCGGCCCGTGGCTCACGATGGCCGCCGCAGTGGCGGCGCGTCGGCGAACGGACGGCGAGCGGTCCAGCGCGGCCCCAGGCGCGTCGAAGCAAGCAGCGAAGCTCATCCGGTCCTCCTGACCCACGCGCGCCGTGCTCGCTTCTTGCGAGCCGCCGGGGGTGTTTGCAGGCTTAGACCGAGTGCCTCACGAGAACCGGTCGGGCGGTCCGAGAGATGACAGAACGTCAATGCGCGGGCGACGAGCCGGCCGCCGCGCATACCTGTCTGCGAACGGCGACCGCGCGGTTGTCGAGCGCGTGCAATCGTTGCGTCAACCGTGCGACGCGTCGCTCCTTCGTGGACATCGGCAACCGGGAGGCAGCGAGCGCAAACCTAGTCTCGTGCCACGGGCCGCGGCCGGCGGCAGCCCGGATCGTCCGGATTTCGGCGTTTCTTCGGAGCGAAGGGATAGGCGCCTCGCACGGGCACGCGCTGCGGAATCCGCAGCGAGAGCAGCATCGCCGTTACGAGCACGATCACGGTGAAGAGCAGTGACCACACGATAGGCACCTTGTAGATGTCGATCAGGAGCATCTTGGCACCGATGAAGAGGAGCACGATCGCGAGGCCATAAGAAAGCAGGTGGAATCGCTCGTAGATGCCGGCGAGCAGAAAGTACATCGCACGCAGCCCGAGAATCGCGAATACGTTAGACGTGAGCACGATGAAGGGGTCCTGCGTGATGGCAAATATCGCGGGGATCGAGTCGACGGCAAAAACGACATCGACGACCCCGATCAATATGATCACCACGAGCAACGGGGTGGCCGTACGCACGCCATCGGTCGTCGTGAAGAAGCGCTCGCCGTCATATTCACGCGCGATTCGGAAGCGGCGGTTGATCCAGCGCAGCAGCGGATTCGCCTCGAGCTCCGGCTCCCGGCCGGCAGCCCACCACATTTTGATGCCCGTGAACACGAGAAACGCGCCAAAAAAATAGAGTACCCAGTGGAACCGTGCAATCAGCCATGCGCCGATCAGGATCATGACGGCACGTAGCACGAGCGCGCCGAGGATCCCGATCATGAGCACTCGCTTCTGGTACTCGGCGGGAACGCTGAAGTACGTGAACAGCATCAGAAAAACGAAGATGTTGTCGACGGCGAGCGCCTTTTCGATCAGGTAGCCCGTAAGAAACTCGAGGGCCTTTTCGTCTGCGACGGCGCCCGCCGTGAGGTCGGTCGAAGCGCCGCCCAAGTGCAGCCAGAGCGCGCCCAAAAACACGAAGGAAGCGCCGACCCAGACAAGCGACCAAATCGCCGCTTCACGCATCGAGACCGAATGCGCGCCTTGGCGCTGGAGCGTGAGAAAGTCGACGAGCAGCGCCGCCAACACGAATAGGGCGAAGCCGGCCCACATGAAGGGCGTGCCGATCGTGATCGCCATGAGCAAGACCTCCTGCGCCGGCAGCTCCAACCGCCGGTGGCTTTTCAGGTGTCGGTCTCGCTCATCGCCTCGGCCGTTGGCGGCCCCGCGACCCACAGCACCGGGCGATCGCGAACGCCCGTTCGTCGACCCCGTATTGACGGCGCTGCGGTATCGGACCGCATTGCGATCCGATCGCGCTACTCCCCGTGGTTCGACGATTAAATCAACGCCGGACGCACCGAGTCAACCGCCCCGAAGCCGCCGCCTAGAACCGGCTGCGCAGCCCGATCGTGTAGTTGCGTCCCGGCAGCGGCGCAATGTCCTTGACGAACGACGTGTGCTTGCGCGCGAGCTCGTCGCCGAGATTCGTGGCGTTCGCGAACACCTCGAGCTCCGTGCCCGCACCGACGCTTAGACGCCAGCGCACGTCGGCATTGAGCAGCGTATAGCCGCCGGTCACCGTTTCGAACGGCGCGACATCGTCTTGATCGTCGTAACGCGTCGCCTCGAAGCCCGCGAGCAGCCGGTCGCCGTGGTACTCGAATCGCGCGCCATAACGCAGCGGCGGCAGCCGCGGTAGCTTCTCGCCGGTCGCGAGCTCCCCGCGCACGTAGTCGGCGAAGAGGCGCAGATCGACGGCGCTCGGCCCTCGCTCCAGTAGCGGCAGGAAGACCTCGGCCTCGACGCCTCGGAAATCGGCGTCGTCCTGCGTGTAGACGAAAATCGGCAGGTCGTCGAGCGGATCTACGGCGCCGGTATCTGCTAGGTATATGAACTCGTCATAACGCGTGTAGAACGTCGTCACGCTCCAGTTGACGGGCTGGGCTTGACCGCGAATTCCCACGTCGAGATGCCGCGCCCTCTCCTCCCGAAGAAATGGATCGCCGATCTGGGTGACGCCCGTCGCAAGATGCGGTCCGTCCGAGTAGAGCTCCTCGGCCACGGGCAAGCGCTCCGACAGCGCGAGCGTGGCCACGAACGCGTAGTCGTCGGCGAACGGCCGCACACTGCCGAACGAGAAGCTCGTTGCTTGCTCGTCGAAGACCGGCAAGCCGTTCGACGGCCTGTGCTCGACGGAATCGAGGCGGCCGCCGAGCGACAGCTGCCAGAGCGCCAGGTCGACATCCTCGACGACGAACACGCCGAACGTCTTGCCGTCGACGGGCGGCACGAACGCTTCTTCCCCTATGGCCGCGAACTCGCGTTCACCGACATGCACGCCAAAGGCGCCCGACCACTTCCCCGCGGCGCGGTGCAGCAGCTCGACGCGCACCTCGGCCGCATCGTTCGTGAACCGCGTGCCGACGGCGTCCCCCTCGAGCTCGACGTGCTCGTAGTCGTTCAAGCCGATGCGCACGTTCACGCCTTCGATCGCACCGTCGAGGCCCTCCCAGCCGCCGCGCAGATCGACGCGTCGCTGCTCGAGATCGATTCGCACGGCCTCTTCTTCGGCGGGCGGCGCTCCGGGAAGCGGCTTTTCGTCGCGGTGGTGCCCGGGGATGCCGTAGAGCGTGTCGAACGCGTTCAAACCGATGCCGATGAAGCCGTTGTCGCCGAGCCACGAGGCGCCGAACGCGGCCGACTCGCTTTCGGCAGCGCTGTTCTCGACGACGCCGAAAACGTCGTCGGGATCGAGGTTGGCGGGATCGGCGTCGGCGTGCGCAAAGCCCGGTATGTCGTAATCGTCGCTGTCGCGCCGTCCCGCATCGAAGTGCCAGGCGAATCGCGACGCGCCGCCGTCGAGTCGCACGGCCGCCCCACGCGCATCGGCCACGCTGTCGCCTCGCAGCTCCGCGGCGCCCTCGAATCCATTCTCCGGAGCACGCGTCGGGACGCGCGTCGTCACCGTGTTGACGACTCCGCCGATCGCGCCGCTGCCGTAGAGCAGCGTAGTCGGCCCGCGAAAGATCTCGATCTGATCCGCCGCGAGCGGCTCGACGGTCACCGCGTGATCGTCGCTGACCGTAGCGGCGTCCATCGTGTCGATGCCGTCTTCGAGCATCTGCACGCGCGCTCCCGCGAGCCCACGGATGATCGGCCGCGAGGCGCCGGCGCCGAAGTACGATGAGCTGACGCCGAGCTGATTCGTCAACGTCTCGCCGAGCGTGCTCGCGCGGACGCGGTCGAGCTCGTCACCGCCGACGACCGTTATGGATTGCGCGAGCTCGCCGGCCGAGCGATCGCGCGGCACGCCGGTCACGATGATCTCTTCGAGCGACTCGTGGTTTTGTGCATATGACGCCGGCGCGAAAGCCGACGCGAGTGAGCCAATGGCAAGCGGCGCCGCGAAGCGGCGCGCGCGAAACGGACGATTCATGAGCGATTTCCTTCATCGAAGCGTGATCCGTTCGAAACGGAAGAGCACCCGGGACGGAGCCCGGCACCGACTCAGAACGTGAAGGAAACTCGGGGAGGACCGCGCGCATACCGGCGGGCCGGCGCGACGGAGATGAACACGATTCCGGCAGCGACGACGACGAACGTCGCGGCGGTGGCTGGTTCGAGCGTGAGCGGCAACGCCACGTTGCCGGCGGCGAAGCTCGCGACACCGACGCAAGTCGCGCAGGTTTGGCCGTTCGCATGCGACGCCGAGTCGTATTGGTGCGAAAGAGCGAACGACTCGGCGAGCAGCAGCCATGCGGCAAGCGCGGCGCCGAGCCACGCTTTCCACGTGGCTCGCCGGCACGACTCGATGAAGGACCTACGCCGCATAGGGGAACCTCGGCGCCATGCTTGCACGCCTGTCGATCCGAGTCCAGCACGCGTTGGGCGTCCCACCCATCGAACAGCCCGCGCCGTGGCCCGATGCGATTCTTGGCCGCCCGGCCCGGGCGGCGTCATGTCCCTTCGGGCAACCCCTCGAAGAAATCGACGACGCCGGTCTCGAGCGAGTACTCGGCGCCGACGACGAGCAAGCCGTCTCGCGCGATGAGCTGCTCGAGAATCTCGGAGCCGTGCCGCAAGTGATTCGCCGACGCTCGCACGTTCGCGCGCACGGCGTCGCGCACGAGCGCCTGATGGTCGTCGCGCAGCGGCGTCGCCAGCAGCGGCTCGACGGACGGCCGCACGCGATCGACGATCGCGCGCAGATTGCGCGACTGCTTCTCGAGCGGCCGTTTCAGCTGATCGATCGTGGCGAGCACGGCGCCGCAGCCCGAGTGCCCGAGCACGACCACGAGCCGCGTGTGGAACTGCGCCGCGGCGAACTCGACGCTGCCGATCTGCGAAGGCGCCACGATGTTGCCGGCCACGCGGATCACGAACAGGTCGCCGAGCCCCTGATCGAACACGATCTCCGCCGGCACGCGCGAATCCGAGCAGCCCAGCACGATCGCGAACGGCTCCTGGCGCTCCGTGAGCTCGTTGCGCCGCGACGCGCCCACGCGCGCATTGTGCTTGCGCTCCGCCACGAAACGCCGATTGCCGTCGCGCAACAGCTCGAGCGCTTCCCGCGCTTCAATCATCGGCCGCCTCCTTCGACGCTAGTCTCGACCGGCGAGGCACTTTAGTATTGCTTCGTGGTTCGGCGCGATGCAACGAGCGCCGCGTCTCGCTACGTAGCTTCGGGCGCCGGGGCGGCACCGTCGAAGGGCGGCCCCACTGCGCGTCGAATTCGTCGCGGTCTTGAAATCTACACGAAGCATGCGGTAGACACTGCCGAGGGGCATCCGGGGTTGAGCCCGCGAAGGAGAGAGAGGCGGATTCGCTGACCGCGCAAGCGCCGTACCGAGTCACGAGAATGGCGAATGCAACTGCAGTGGCACAAGTGCGCAGATGATCAATGGTGCCTCTTCGATCAGCTCGACTTGTCGGAGGCCGGCTTCGACAAGTTCGGCGTGTTCGTGATCTGGGGCAACGGCGACGCCACGAGGGTTTCGTCTGTGTTGTATGTCGGGCGCGGGCACTTGCGGGACGAGCTCACCAGGTGCAAGGGCGATTCGCTCTTTCGGGCACCGGGTCTACGTGTCACGTGGGCAGTCGTTTCTGAGCTTCGCCTCCTGGATGGCATCGGCGCGTACCTTTATCGGCAGCTCTTTCCCACCTGGGGCGAGGTGGTGTCGCCGTCGCGGCAGCCCGTGCAAGTCAATTTGCCGGTTTCGGCGTAGCGAGCCCCCCCTACTACCGTGCGGCGAAGGCGCACGGCCACCGCGTGCCGTGGTCGGCGGCGACCCGGAGAGGGGTCGCGGGCGTGGTTTACGGCGTCAGGGTGGGCTGGCCGTTGTTCCGCCGCCCTGGTCGCCAAGAGCGCATCGCCCGCGGAATAAGAGGCCGGCAGGAGCCTACGAGCTCTGCAAGAAATGCAACCTTGAAGCCCACGCGTTTTCGGTCTGAAGCCTCAGAGGACGCCAATAGCCATGACGAATGAGTCCGTTAGACACGGCGGCGACACCGCCGCCGAACTTGATGCCGCAGCGTTCGGCCGACCGGCATCCGGCTGGCGGCGCAGACTTTACGTCGTCATCTTCGAATCCGACACGCGGGCCGGGTTGTTGTTCGACCAGGTTTTGCTGATCGCGATTCTCGCGAGCGTTACGGTCGTGATGCTCGACAGCGTCGTCTCCATCTCGAGTCGGTATCACGTGTTGCTGACACGATTGGAATGGGTTTTCACCGCACTTTTCACCGTCGAGTACGTGGCGCGTTTGCTGTGCGTCGAGCGCCCGCGCCGGTACGCCCGGAGCTTCTACGGTGTCATTGATCTCGTGTCCGTGCTGCCGACGTATCTCGCGATCTTCCTTCCCGAGCTGCACGCGTTGATCGACGTGCGCGTCCTGCGCATGCTGCGGGTGTTCAGAATTTTGAAGCTCACTCAGTATCTCGAAGAGTTTCAATTGTTGGCTGCTGCTCTGCGGAACAGCCGCCGAAAGATCGCCGTGTTCTTGTCGGCGGTATTGATGATCGTCGTAACGCTCGGCACCGTCATGTACGTGGTCGAAGGGCCCGGAAACGGCTTCACGAGCATTCCGATAGCCGTCTACTGGGCCATTACCACGATGACGACCGTCGGTTTCGGCGACATCACGCCACAAACCGACTTCGGCCGGCTGGTTGCCAGCGTGATGATGCTGATGGGCTGGGGAGTGCTCGCGGTTCCGACGGGCATTGTCACGGCCGAGATGACGAGCCAGCGTTTGCGGCCCACCGGACGGCGCGCTTGCTCGAAATGCGGCACAAGCGAGCACGCTACCGATGCGCGATTTTGCCGGGCGTGCGGAGCAGGTCTCGGCGTCGAAACGGCAAGCTCGGGCGCAATCGGTGGATAAATCCCGGTACCTGCTCCCATTCCGCCGGATGTAACATCCAGGGCGCCGCATGGCGCGGTGCACGATCGAGGAGCCTCGCTGAATGAGCACGCCGCACTCCGGGATTCGGACCGATCGCACCGGCAGTCGCCGCTGAATGGCCGGCTGGCTCGCCTGGGCAGCGTTCTTGGTGATCGTCGGGGTGATCGGCGTTGCGGGCTATCGTATGTGCCGCGCCGCCGACGACATCGCGGAGATCTCGGGGTGGAGTCGCGCGTGGATCGGCCTGCTGCTGCTGTCGATCGCAACGTCCCTTCCCGAGCTCGTCACGGGCGTCAGCGCCGTCGCCCTGTTCGACGCTCCGAACGTCGCGATCGGCGACGCGCTCGGTAGCTGCGTCTTCAACCTCGTCATGCTCGTCGTGCTCGAGCTGGTCGGGCGCGAGCCGCTCTACTCGCGCGCCGGCACGGGACACGTCGTGTCGGCCGCGTTCGGCGTAATCCTCACGGGTTTCGTCGCGTTCAGTGCGCTCGTATCGCCCGAGCTTCCCGGTTTGCGGATTGGTCATGTGGGGCTGTATTCGCCGTTGATCCTCGGCGCATACCTCGCAGCCATGTATACGGTGTTTCACTACGAGCGGCGGACGCTCGCCGAGACACGGCGGCCCGAGCGGCTCATTCCAGGCGTCGAGGGTCGGCCACTATGGAACGCCGTCCGCCGCTACGCGATCTCCGCCCTCTTCGTCGCCGCTGCCGGCGCCGTGTTGCCGCGCGTCGCCACCGAAATTGCGGTTCAAATGGGTTGGACCAACACGTTCGTCGGCACCGTCTTCGTCGCGCTCGCGACGTCCGTGCCCGAGGTCGCCGTCTCGATCGCTGCGATGACGCTCGGTTCGGTGGATTTGGCCGTCGCGAACCTACTCGGCAGCAATCTCTTCGACGTCGCGATCGTCGCTATAGACGATCTCGTGTACGCGCCGGGTCCGATCTTGGCCGCTGTCTCTCCTTCGCACGCTGTCACGGCAATTTCGGCAGCGATCATGAGCGCAGCGGCCGTTGTCGGCTTCAGTTATCGGCCCGAAACCAAGCTGCTCAGGCGGTCGAGCTGGGTCGGCGCAACACTGCTGGCCGTATATCTGTTGAACGGTTTCGTGCAGTTCTTGGCGGGCGAGTGACAGCGGCATGGGCGACCGAGCTTATCGATCGAACTTGATCGGTGCTCGATGGTTCTGTTTAATGTGAGCGGGTGTCGGGACTGCAGCCGCAGTTCGGACAGGCAACGCGTTGGTCGGGCCGCCAACCGCGGAGTCGATTACCGTGGGCCGACGCCCGTCCCATCGCCGATTGCTACGCCCGCAACGCGTGGCCGAAATCCCTTTCGGCGCACTTTGCCTTTCTGCGAGCCGCGGCGCTCGGCGGCCGGCATGGGTTGCTGCGTGCGCACGTTCGGCGCAGATGACGAACCAGTGGCTCATCGCTGCTCTGGCCGCCTGCCTCGCGCTCGTTGCCTCGCCGGCACGGGCGAACTGGCTGAGCAGCGACGATCTCGAGCGACACTGCGGCGCGTATCTCGGCGACGCGGCCAGCATCGAGGCCGCCGCGTGCATCGCACTCGTCCAGGGATATGTCGCCGCGGCAGCCGCGGGCGGTACAGCAGTCGAGGCGCACGCCGAAAGCTTCGCCGAGCGCGCCGCACGCACCCGTGCCGGCAGCCGGCTACGGAGCCTGCGCGAGGAGCGCGCATCGCGCCGCGCGTTTTGTGTGGAAAGTTGGCCGCCCGCAGCAGTCATCGAAGCGGTTGCGGCGTACCTCTCCCGCATCGAGCGCGCCGAGGACGAGCCGCCAGAGCAGCTGGTGCATCGTGCCCTCGTCGCGCAGTTCCCCTGTAGCGACGACTAAGGGCGATGGAAACCACTTGGCTCGTCACGGCGGCATTACTCGTGCCGGTCGCCGGAGCGATCGGCATAGTGCTCGCGCGGCGCATGCCCAACGTCCGCGAAGCGGTGTCGATCCTGGCTGCGGCTCTGCTGTTCGCCCACGCCGTTGCGCTCCTGCCGCGCGTGAGCGCCGGCGAGCGGCCGGGCTTCACCGCGTTCGAGGTGCTGCCCGGTATCGGCTTGCGCTTCACCGTCGAGCCTCTCGGCCTCGGCTTCGCACTGATCGCCGCGTTCTTGTGGCTCGTGACCGTGATCTATGCCATCGGCTACATGCGCGCACACGGCGAAAACCATCAAACGCGTTTCTACACGTTCTTCGCGGTCGCTATCGCGGCAACGGTTGGCGCAGCGTTCGCCGGCAATCTGCTGACGCTTTACCTCTTCTACGAGGCGCTCACGCTCGCAACCTATCCGCTCGTCACGCACGGCGGCACCGAAAAGGATCGTGCCGGCGGGCGCACGTATCTCATGGTGCTGCTCGGAACGTCATTGACGTTCCTGCTGCTCGCCCTCGCGTGGACGTATGCGCTCACGGGGACGCTCGAGCTCAGCTCGGGCGGTATTTTCGTGGCCGGCGACGGGCTCGTACCGGGCGCGTCGCCGATCGTGCTCGCCATCCTGTACGCGCTGTTCGTATTCGGCACCGGCAAGGCCGCGTTGATGCCGTTTCACCGCTGGCTGCCGGCCGCCATGGTGGCGCCGACGCCGGTATCGGCTCTGTTGCACGCGGTTGCCGTCGTCAAGCTCGGAGTGTTCGTGATTTTGAAGGTGACGCTTTACACGTTCGGCCTCGACCTGCTCGGCGCGGTCGGCGCCGCGCGGCCGATGCAGTATGTTGCGGCCGCCACGCTGCTCGCCGCGGCCGCGCTCGCGATTCGCGAGGACAATCTGAAGCGCCGGCTCGCCTACTCGACGATCAGCCAGCTCGCATACATCGTGCTCGCAGCGACGCTCGCGAGCTCGGTGGCATTCGTCGGCGGCGGCCTGCACATCGCGGCTCACGCCTTCGCCAAGATCACGCTGTTCTTCTGCGCCGGCATGATCCTCGTCTCGCTGCACAAGACGACCGTCTCCGAGCTGCGCGGCGTCGGCCGGCAGATGCCGATCACGTTGACGGCCTGGATCGTTGCGAGCCTTTGCGTGATTGGCATGCCTCTGACGGGCGGCTTTTGGAGCAAATGGTATCTCGCGCGCGGCACCCTCGAGGCCGGCGAGCCGTTGCTGCTGGCGGTTGTGCTCGTCGGCTCGCTGCTTGCGATGGGCTACCTGCTGCCTCCTGCCGTGCGGGCGTTCTACGCGCCCCTCGAGCCTCGGGCCGCGCGTGCTTCGGGTACTGCGGCCGCGCACGCGCCAACCGAGGAATCGCCGCCGCGCCTCGGCGCCGAAGGGCCGCGCGCTTCGCTCGCGGCACTGACGGTGACCGCGGTAGCGGCCCTGCTGCTGTTCTTCGCCGCGCCTCCGATGGTGCGCTGGATGGAGTCCGCCCAATGAGCGCGTCGGAAGAAATGGACGGGCCGAGGACGCCGGCGACGCGGGAGAGCCGTCCGCTCTACTGGGTCACGCGCGCAGCCGCGCGCCGCGCGCTGCTCGCGCTGCACGCGCTCGCATTGCTCGCAGTGCTCATCGAGCTCGTCGTTCCATTCAACGCGGACGGGCACGGCGTGGAGCGCGTGCACGTGCTCGAGTTTCCGGCGTCGTATGCGATTTACGGCTTCATCGCGTGCGTCGTGCTCGTGCTGCTCGGCCGCGTGCTGAGGCGCGTCGTGATGCGCGACGAGCGCTACTATCGGGGCGAGAGCTGATGCGCGAAGAGGCCTTCCCTCTCCTGCTGGATGCACCGGCGCTGCTCGGCGCTGTACCGCCTGCGTGGCTTTTCTTCGGCGGCGCGCTGCTCGTGACGCTGTTCCGCGGCTCGGGACGCGGCCACCTCGCCGGGGCGGTGATGCTCGCGACCCCGATCGTCGGCCTCGTGAACCTGGTCACGATCGCGCCGGGAACGTCATTCGCGCTCAACCTGCTCGATCTCGAGCTCGTGCAGCTGCGCGCGGACCGGCTGAGCCTTCTGTTCGGGCTGCTGTTCCACGTCGGCGCGTTTCTCGGCGCGATCTATGCGCTGCGCGTGCGCGACACGCTACAGCACGTCGCTGCGCTCGCCTACGGGGGCAGCGCGCTCGGAGCCGTCTTCGCCGGCGATCTCCTCACGCTGTTCTGCTACTGGGAGGGAATGGCGGTGTCGTCCGCGTTCCTCGTGTGGGCACGCCGCACGCCCGGGTCGAACGGCGCCGGGGTGCGCTATCTCGCATTGCACCTTGCGTCCGGTCTGCTGCTCCTTGCCGGCGCGCTGCTGATCTATCGCGACACGGGCGACATCGCGTTCGACTGGATCGGAACCGGCGGAATGGCCGGATGGCTCGTTCTCGCCGCGTTCGGCATCAAGTGCGGGTTCCCGCTCGTGCACAACTGGATCACCGACGCTTATCCGCAGTCCACTCCGAGCGGCACCGTCTTTCTCAGCATGTTCACGACCAAGGTGGCCGTCTACGCGCTGGCCCGCGGCTTTGCCGGAACGGAGCTCCTCGTGCCGATCGGCACGCTGATGGCCGTGTTCCCGATCTTCTATGCGGTGATCGAGAACGACCTGCGCCGAGTGCTCGGCTACAGCATGATCAACCAGATCGGCTTCATGGTGGCCGGCGTCGGCGTTGGTACCGAGCTCGCGCTGAACGGCGCCGTAGCACACGCGTTCAACGAGGTGCTTTTCAAGGGCCTTCTGTTCATGACCATGGGAGCCGTGATGCTGCGCGTTGGGCACGTCCTCGGCAGCGATCTCGGCGGGCTCTACCGATCGATGCCTTGGACGACCGTTTTTTGCGTCGTCGGCGCCGCCTCGATCTCTGCGTTCCCGCTTTTTTCGGGCTTCGTATCGAAGTCGATGATCATGGCGGCGATGGTCGAAGCCGGCCACGACTGGCTGTGGCTCGCGCTGCTGTTCGCGTCGGCGGGCGTGTTCCACCACGCCGGCATCAAGATTCCATACTTCGCGTTCTTTGCGCACGACTCCGGGCTCAGAACCAAGGAGGCCCCGCACAACATGCGGGTCGCGATGGGGCTCGCGGCAGCCGGATGCCTGCTCGTGGGCGTGTTCCCGAACGCGCTCTACGCGCTTCTGCCGTGGGAACCCGACTACGTGCCCTACACGTATCCGCACGTGATCGTGCAGCTTCAGCTCTTGCTGTTCTCGGCGCTCGCGTTCGCGTGGCTTCAGCTCTCCGGCATCTATCCGGCCGAGCTGCGCTCCGTCAACCTCGACGCGGATTGGCTGTATCGACGCGCCGGGCGCCGTGCCGCGGATGCGCTGCACGCAGCCATGAACACCGCTGCCGACGCCGTGGGCGGCGCCGCTCGCGTCGCGAACCGGCCGCTGGCGCTGCTCGTCGGCGCTCGCGGCCTCCTCGCGGGGCCGATCGGCACCGGCACTGCCGCGCTCTTGGCGAGCCTACTGCTAGCCGGCTACCTGCTGCTCTACTACGTTGGCAACGGCGGCTGATCCATGCACCCGCACGACGCATTGCCGAGCTCATAACCCAACCGGACGACGAAGACGATGAACGACGAACGAACGCCGATCGACACGGCTCGCGGGGAAAACGCAGCGATCCGTTCCACCACGGCCGGCGCACTGTTCGCCGCCACGTGGCTGCTCTGGTCGGGCCACCATGTTCCGCTGCTGCTATTGCTCGGCGCCGCTTCGGTCGCGCTCGTACTGATGATCGCGCGGCGCACCGGCTTCTTCGACGCGGACGTGTACTCGCTGCACCTCGGTCCGCGCCTGCCCGCATTCTGGCTTTGGCTGCTCAAAGAGATCGTGCTGTCCAACCTGCGCGTCGCGCGGATCGTGCTTCGCCGGCGGCTAGAGATCGAGCCGACCTGGGTCACCGTCGACGCCTCTCACCTGCCCGCGGCCGTGCAAGCGACGCTCGCGAACGCGATCACGCTGACGCCCGGTACGGTATCCGTCGACGTGGACCGCGGCCGCATCGAGGTGCACTGCCTGACGCGCGAGATCGCCGACGAGCTGCGCGGCGGCGAAGTGCTGCGCCGAGCCATGGCGCTCACCGGAGGATGACGAATGTACTACGTCGCCTCGATCGCAATCCTCGTGACGATGGCACTCGCGCTCGCCCGCGCTTTGCTCGGGCCTACAGGCTACGACCGCGTGCTCGCCGTGAACATGTTCGGCACGAAAACCGTGCTGCTGCTTTCCGTGATCGCGTTGCTGTATGGACGGGCGGACTTTCTCGATCTGGCCCTCGCCTATGCGCTGATCAATTTCATCGGCGTGCTCGCAGTGCTGAAGTTCGTGCAGCAGCACGCGTTGCGCCATTTCAAGACCAACAAGGAGGCTTGACGTGTCGCTCGTTCTCGATTCCGCCAGCTTCGTGCTATTCGTGATCGGCGGAGCATTCATTTTCACCGGCGGGCTCGGCGTGCTCCGCATGCCGGACCTCTACACGCGGATGCATCCGGCCGGCATCACGGACACGACGGGGACGATTCTCGTGCTTGCCGGCTGCCTGTTGCAGGCCGATCTGGGCCTCGTCACCGTGAAGCTCGCTGCGATTCTCGTGTTCCTGTTGCTGACGGCGCCGACCGCGGCCTATGCGCTCGCGAACGCAGCGCGGCTAGCGGGCGTCGTGCCGCTGCGCGCGGCGCCGCGCAGGGAAGACGCCGCGCGATGACGACCGTCTTCGGAATCTTCCTGCTGACGCTGCTGCTCGTGACGGCAATCGGCATCGTCCGTGCCAAGGATCTGTTCGTGGCGGTGATGCTGTCCGGCATCTACAGCCTTCAGATCGCGGCGGTTTTCTTCATCCTCGATGCGGCCGACGTCGCCCTGACCGAGGCGGCCGTTGGCGCAGGCGTCGCAGCGGTGCTCATGCTGGGCGCGCTCGCGCTCGTCACGCGCGAGGAGCGCCCCGCGACCGGCCCACGGCGGCTCGCGCTCGCAGTCGTCGCGCTGACGGCCCTCCTCGTCGTATACGCGACGTTCGATCAGCCGCGGCTCGGCGATCCGGGCGCCCCCGTGCACCAGCATGTCGCACCGTGGTACCTCGCGGAGACGGCGCGGCTGATCGACGTGCCGAACGTCGTGACGGCGATTCTCGCGAGCTTTCGCGGCTACGACACGCTCGGCGAGCTGTTCGTGATCTTCACGGCCGGCATCGGCGTGATGTTCGTCCTGGCTGTGCCTCGCGACGCGCGCAACGGCGAGGAGCCGTCGATCGACAGTGCGGGCCTGCGGCATCACCTGATCCCGCGCGTCGTCGGCCGGCTGCTCGTGCCGTTCATCGTGCTGTTCGGGCTTTACGTGCAGTTCCATGGCGATTACGGGCCTGGCGGCGGGTTTCAGGCCGGAGCGCTGATCGCAACCGGCTTGATTCTGCACGCGCTGATCGAAGGCGAGAGGGCGGCGCTGCGCGTCGTACACCGGAACGTGCTGCTCGGCCTGATCGCGGGCGGCGCGCTGCTGTATACGGGAGTCGGCATCGCCGGCATGCTCCTCGGCGGGCGGTTCCTCGACTATTCGGTTCTGCGCGCCGATCCGGTGGCGGGACAGCATCTCGGAATCCTGCTCGTCGAGCTCGGCGTCGGCATGACGGTGACCGGCGTGCTGCTCACGATCTTCCACGCCTTTGCAGCCCGAGCGTCGGTCCGATGATCGAGGTATTCGGACTCTTCAACTACTGGGTTTTCGCGGCCCTGCTGATGACCGGGCTCTATACGGTCATCGCCAAGACGAATCTCGTGAAAAAGATGATCGGCCTGGCGATGTTCCAGTCGGCCGTGTTTCTTCTCTACATCACGATGGACAAGGTCGAAGGCGGCACGGCGCCCATTCTCCGCAACGACGTGCCAGGTCAGATCTACTCGAACCCCTTGCCGCAGGTCCTCATATTGACGGCGATCGTCGTCGGCATCGCAACGCTCGCGCTCGGTTTGTCGATCGTCGTTCGCATCCATGAGGCGTACGGCACGATCGAAGAGGACGAGGCGGCGAAGATGGACCGCGAATGAGCGGTTTGACTCACCTGCCGATCCTTGCGGTGGTCGTTCCGCTGCTGACCGCGCCGCTCGTCGCGTTGCTGCGCGACCGCACGCTCGCGTGGATCGCGGCCGTCGCCGCGTCGCTCTGCACGCTGGCGGTCGCGATCACGCTCGTCGGCGCGCTCGAAAGTGTCGAGTACCTCGCCTACCCGCTCGGCAGCTGGCCGGCGCCGTACGGAATCGAGCTGCGCGTGGACGCGTTCTCGGCGCTGCTGCTGCTGATCGTGACGGGCGCGTCGAGCGCGGGTTTGTTGATCGCCCGCGACAGCCTCGTCGGCGAGGTCGGCAGCGAGCGCCAGCACCTGTACCTCACCGCATGGCTGCTCGCCGTCGCGGGCCTCGCCGGAATCGTCGTATCGGGCGATGCGTTCAACATCTTCGTGTTTCTCGAAGTCTCGTCGCTCGCCACGTACGTGTTGATTGCGGGCGGGCCGCGCCGTCCGGCGCTCACCGCAGTCTTCAACTACCTGATCATGGGCACGATCGGCGCAACGTTTTATCTGATCGGCGTCGGGCTGATCTACATGATGACCGGCACGCTGAATCTTGCCGACATGGAGCAGCGGATCAGCGGCGTCACGGAGCTGAAGCCCATCTTGGTTGCCGGCGGATTCATTACGATCGGCCTCGCGTTGAAAGCGGCGATCTTTCCGCTCCACGCGTGGCTGCCCGGCGCATACACGCACGCACCGCATGCGGCGACAGTCTTCATCGCGGCTTGCTCGACGAAGGTGGCACTCTACGTGCTGCTGCGATTCGATTTCTTCATCTTTCAGGGCAACCTCCCGGACCACGAGGCGCAGTTCCGGGTGTTCGCGCTGCCGCTTGCCGTCGTCGCGATGCTCGTCGCCTCGGCGCTTGCGATATTCGAACGACGCAATCTCAAACGCATGCTCGCGTACTCGTCTATCGCGCACGTCGGCTATATCGTGTTCGGCGCCGCTCTCGCCACGCAGACCGGCCTCACCGCGGGGATCTTGCACATGTTCAACCATGCGCTCGCGAAGGGCACATTGTTCCTGGCCGCAGCGTCAATCGGGCTCGGAGGTGCCGCCGTCACGTTCGAGCGTCTCGCCGGCGCCGGCAGGCGCATGCCCATCACGACGGCCGCGTTCGTGGTCGGCGGCCTCGGCCTGATCGGTATTCCGGGCACGGCCGGCTTCGTCGGCAAATGGTATCTCGTCGTAGGCGCCGCGGAGCTCGGGCCGGCCGGCGTGCTCATGGTCGTGCCGCTGCTCGTGAGCTCCGTGCTGGCGGTGCTGTACGTGTGGCGCGCCATCGAAGTCGCCTACTTCGGTTCCCCCGACAGCGCCCGGTCGAGCGCACCGGCGGTTCGGGCGGAGGCGCCTCTCCCGATGCTTGCCGTGCTAATAGTCGCCGCCGCCGCAAACCTCTGGTTCGGCTTTCTGCCGAGCATGCCGCTGACGCTGGCCGAGCGGGCGGCGGAGGTGCTCCTTACGGAGCCCGACCAGCACAAATAATCGGCAGAGCAACGAGGGTCACCGCCACAACAATGGCCACGAACGTCGATCGACCCCCGTCGCGGTACGCTCAATCCTTCATCATCTCGAGCAACGGAAGATATCCGCGCTCGGCCAGGCGCCGCGACGCCGGCGCGACGTAGCCCGGCTGGAGCTCGATCCCGAGCCCTTCGACGAGTCGGTTCATGAAGTTGAACAAGGAGGCCACCGCGACTGCGTAGTAGAGCGCCGAATCGTCCCATCCGGCGGCTGACAGCGCATCTGCGTCGGCCTTGCTCACAGAGCTCGGCGATAGGGTCAGCTTGCGCGCCAACGCAAGCACGGGGCGAAGCTTCGGCTCGATGGCTGCAAGCTCGCCGTCACGGACGAGGCGCTGCAGCAGCCCGACTTCCACTCCCATGTGTTCCGCGGTCGCGGTATGAACGCCGTGGCAATACTCGCAGCCGTTAAGGCCCGATACATAGGCCGCTATCAGCTCGCGCTCCGTCGCAGTGAACGGCGATGGGCCGCGGAGCAACGCTTCGTGGAATTCGATCAGCGGTGTGCTTGTTCGGGGAAACGCCTTGAATACGTCGATGAGGCTAGCCCCGGCGCGCAACGAACGTAGGTACGGCATATCTCCCCCCGGTGCCTCAGGCCTTCCTGGGCTTCGGCGCCAGACGCCAGAAAAACAGGAGCCGCCCGAATGCGGCGGCGCCCATCGTGGCAGCAATGATCACGCCGCCATGCCAAACGAGAGTGATCGCGTTGTTCGCGTGAGGCAACGAGATGCATGCGCCGACATTGGCGAGCGCCGCAACCGACAACGCCGCGAAAGCCGCGGTCGTCGCAGGGTTGAGCGGCGCCCCGCGACGGAGCATCCGCGTCAGCACGGCCAGCAGCGGTGCGCCGCCAGCCACAATGAAGCCCACGCACCACCACTCGTGCGCCGCCGACGCGACCGCGGACCAGTCGGCCTCGGCCGTCGGCGTCGCCGCGAGAGTGGCCAGCCACAACGCGGCAGCAGCGACCGCCAGGGCGCGCAAGCGGCTCGGCAGGCCCGGGACGACGGACGCGAACGCAGCCGCGCTCGCAAGCAGGCTCGTCACGAACGCTGCCGCCTGCACGGCCCAGAACGCGACGTCGAAGCCGTCCGAATAGCCGTTGACAAAGCCCATGCCGATCGCGAGCGCCGCAACATACAGCGTCGCGCCTGCGAACCAAGTGCCGGCTCGCGCAGCGGGGCGGCGCAGCGGCGCCGCGGCCTCGAGCTCATGGGCAAGCTTCTGAACCAGGTCGTCCGTGTTCATTCGCGTCGTTTTGCAAGCGTTATCCGCAGTGTCGCCATCGCACGATGCGTCGCGACCTTGAGCGCGCCAATGCTCCTACCCGACACCTGTGCCGCCTCCTTGAGTGACAATTCCCTGAGCTTCAACAGCTCGATGGCCTCACGCTGTTGCTCCGGCAAGGCCTGTACCGCCTCGCGTACCGCGGCCGCATCACCGAGCCTCGCGCTCTCGTCTTTCGCTTCGAGGCCGGAAAAGGTTACGTCGAGCTCATCGACCTGGACCTCGCGCCGCGCGATTCGCCCATAGCGGCGGGCGCCGTCCACGAGCCGATTGCGCACGATCGCGGTCAACCAGGGCTCGAAGGGCCGAGACGGATCGTACGTCGAACGCACGGAATGCACGGATAGCAACACGTCTTGCACGAGATCTTCGACTTCAGCCGCGCCGGCAAAGCCGCGTTGGCGCCGCACGACCTGCCGAATGCGAGGCGTGATCGTCCGCAGCAACCGTGCGTAGGCCGCGCCGTCGCCCTGCTGAGCGGCCCGCATCAAGTCGCCGAGCGTATCGAGTGGCGAGTCGGATGTAGCCATGCGTCGCTCGAGTGTAACCCCTGGCGTAACCTTTTTTGACGGAGCAGCGAACTTGCATTCACTGGTCGAGTAACCGGTCAGCGTGAGCGCCCCGGCGCCACGAATCCAAACGTCACGCAAAAAGGAGAGCCCTCATGAACAAGCGTTTCCTCATTACCTCTGCGATTGCAGCGGCTATCGCGGGCCCGTCGCTCGTTTCGGCGCAGGGGGGTCCTGCTCCGGAGCCCACATTCAAGGCCGAGAAGTGCTACGGCATCGCGAAGGCCGGGAAGAATGACTGCGCCTCCACGGGGAATAATTCGTGCGCCGGCACGTCGAAAGCCGACGCCGATCCGCGAGCCTGGATCTATGTGCCCGAGGGCTACTGCGAGCGGATCGTTGCGGGTAGCCTGAAGCCGAAGGCCTGAAGCGGATGGGGCCGGCTGCCATGTCGCGCGAGTGTGCAATCAACGCTTTGCCGACGGGTGTCGGCCTGCGTTTGCCGCACCTCGCCGAAGTGGCGGCCGGCGCCTCGAGTGTTGCGTGGCTCGAGGCGCACCCCGAAAACTTCCTCGCAAATCCGCACGCGCGCGAGCTGCTGCTGCGCGCGAGACACCATTACCCGATGGCTCTGCACACGGTTGGTGTCTCGGTGGGTACGGCGACGGGCCTCGATCGCAGCCATCTTGCGCGGCTTCGCGCGCTCGTGGACGAGCTCGATCCATTTCTGGTGTCGGGTCATCTGGCTTGGTCGACGTACGGCGGCGTCTATCTCAACGACTTGCTACCGCTTCCCTACGACGATGATGCAATGCGCGTCGTCTGCGCCAACGTCCACGAGGTTCAGGATGTGCTGCGACGCCGCTACGTCGTGGAGAACCCTGCGAGCTACGTGGCGTTCTCGACGTCGACGCGGGCGGAGACGGATTTTCTCGCCGAGCTCGCGAGCCGCACCGGTTGCAAGCTGCTCTGCGACGTGAGCAACGCCTATCTGAGCGCGGCGAATCTGGGCTATGACGCCTACGAGTACATCGACGGCCTGCCCGCCGATGCCGTGGCAGAGCTGCATCTCGGCGGCTTCACGCGCGAAGCCGACGATGCCGGTGCACCCGTGCTCATCGACACTCATGCAGCCGCAATCGCCGAGCCGGTGTGGGAGCTCTACGCCCACGCGTTGCGACGTTTCGGACCGCAGCCTACGTTGATCGAATGGGACAACGCGCTGCCTGCGCTCGGGCGGCTGTTGTGCGAGGCACAACGCGCCGACTGCGTGGCGCGCGCTACGTTCGAGGGAGGCGCACGTGCCCGCGCTGGCTGATCTGCAACGGAGCTTCGCGCACGCGATGACATCCGGCGACGGTGCGGCCGTCGGCCGTCAGTTGCGCGGCGGGCACGATCCGGGCAAAAGGCTCGCGATTCACTTGCGGCACTATGCGGCGAGCCTCGCCGCCGCCCTCTGCGACAAATTTCCCGCCTCCACCTGGCTGATCGGTGCCGTGGCCATGCGCGAAGCGGCTCAGGCGTATGCGCGCCTGCACCCTCCGCTTCAACCGTGCATCGCCGAGTACGGCCGCGACTTCCCGGCGTTTCTTGCCCGCCACCCGGCGGCGGCCCGACTGCCTTACGTGCGCTCCTTCGCGGAGCTCGAGTGGGCCGTCGCGCGGGCGTCGATCGCCGTCGACGCACCGCCGCTCTCATGGGTCGAGCTGGCGGCCCGCGGTGCGGAACGCCTCGTCGAGTCGAGTCTCGTCTTGCAGGCAGGCGTGCATTACGTGCGCGCAGACTGGTGCATCGACGAGCTCATGCAGGCTTACTTGAGCGGCGCTGCCCCCGAGCGTTTCGTTCTAGCGGATGCCGACACGCGGATCGAAGTGCGAGGAGCCCGCGGCGCGTTCACGCTCGCGCGGCTCGATGCAGCAACCTTCGCCTTCCGAACGACTCTCGCGGCTGGCCGAACCGTCGGCGAGGCAGCCGACGCTGCGCTCACCGTCGACCAGGCGTTCGACCCGGGCGGCGCGCTACGAGCATTGGCCGACGCGGAGTTGGTGACGGCCAGCGCCACCGAGCCACAGGAACCACCGCGATGATCAGACCGAATACCTTTTGGGCCAAGCTGGAGCGCTTTCCGCTTTCGATTGTTCTGCTTGCGATGCGCATCAGCGTCGGCGCCGTATTCTTCCGGTCGGGGCTGCTGAAACTCGATTCGTGGCAGTTCGCGATTCAGCTCTTTCGCGACGAGTATCAAGTGCCGCTGCTCGACCCGGTGCTGGCCGCCCGAATCACCACGGCAGTCGAGCTCGGTGTGCCGCCGTTGCTTTTCGTCGGACTCGCGACTCGACTGGCTACCCTGCCGCTGCTCGGCATGATCGCAGTGATCCAGATTTTCGTGTACCCGAACGCCTGGAACGACCACCTGCTTTGGGCGTCGGCACTCGCGCTCGTGCTGACACGCGGCCCTGGTGTTTTCTCGCTCGATCACTGGATCGCGCGCGCGTGGATCGCCCGCGCGCGCCAACGGGCCACGCCGAGCGCCGCCGGGTAGCTTGCTGATGCGCCTGATAGTAGCGGTCGCGTGCTGCGATCCGACGGGCGAAGTACCGCATACCATCGAACGCACGGGCTAGCGAGGGGAGTTCACAGTGCCGGCACAGTGGCGTTGTCCAGGTAACACCGGACGCCCGATCTTCGCGTTTAGCGGCCAAGCTATTCGACCGCGTATCCCAACGCTCGCGCGTTGTCGATGACGCGAGAGTCTCGGCTCACGACGGTGATGAGCTGCGGCGACTCGCCGAGCAGCTCCGCCGTCGCCAGATGCACAGCAGCGAGCGTGCGAATGGGTTCGACACGGAACGGTCGGGATGCACGTGCCAGCACGTCGTCCGTGTCCGCAACGACATCGCAGCGACGCGGGAACCCTTGCAGCCAGCGAAGCCCCGCACGCTCATCGGCAGACGTCAAACGTCCTGCGACGCGGGCGCGCACGAGAGCGCGGGATGCTTCCGCGAACGTCAGAGCAGACGTGATGCGCCGCCGGCGGCCGCGCAGCGCACTTCGCGCCATGGCGTCCTGCTCCAGGAGCGCGGCGAGCAAAGCGCTCGTCTCGACATACGTGAACGTCGGGGCGGGCGTCTCGGCCGACTTGCTTGTAGACGGACGGCGGGTCCGGCGAGCCGACTGAGTCGCGCTACGCGTCGCCACGATCGCTATCGATCAACTCGGCAGCGGTACCAGGCGGCTGGCCGATATCCGGCCACTCCGGGGCAGGTGCGTCGGGCTCGGCTGCGGGCTCTATGATGCCCGCGGCGATGAGATCGTCGTACCGGCTACGGCGGGCGCGCGTGCCCCTCGCAGGTGGAACGAGCTCGGCGACGACACGACCGTGGGCCGTAACGGCAATGCGTTTGCCGGCTTCGATCGGGCGCACGTAGTGGCTCAGGTTGTTCTTCAGGTCACGGATGCCTGCCAACATCATGTGAAGGATAATAGCTACATGTAGCTACACCCGCAGGCCACGACCGACGTCGGCGTCCGTCTCCCCTCGGCGACTGGTGCGACGCACACCCAGCGGGAATGTACGCCGTCGCGTGGGCCGTCGGCCCGGGAAAACTTGGAGGCGTTGGAGCACATACGCTCGCCGCCACCCGAGGATGTTCACGAGCACCACCGCGAGCACGTAGCGCTTGTCACTCGCTGCGCTCGTCACGGTCGCTCGACAAGCTCTGCGCGAGCTTGCCAAGCGGCTGTCTTAATGGTGGCCAGGGACGGAATCGAAGAATGCACGTAACCAGCTGATCTTCGTGTCGAATCCTAGTTCGGAAAATCGCGGTAACCCTGAAAGTTACCCAGGCGATTTTGCGCTGCCTCTCGGACCCGAACCGTCGACCTGAGGCGCCACTCTCGCACCATCACACTTCCCCGGACCACGGGTTGATCGTCTCAAGACCCGGCACTTCGAAGTCAATCGTATTCCGTGTAACCAACCGCAAGTGATGATGGAGCGCGGTCGCCGCCAGGAGACTGTCAACGGCCGGAAGCGTCCGCTCGGCACTGGCTTGCAAACGTCCCCAGGTATCCGCCACAGCGGCATCGATTGGCAGCAGCCGCTCGCCGAACCAGGCCGGCAAGTCTTGCTCGAGCCAGCAACGGAGCTTCTCCTTCCGCTTTCCTGCATGAAGCTTCTCGACACCTCGCCTCAACTCGCCGAGTGTGAGCACGCTGAGATGCAATGCCTCATCGGCCACCTCCTCAAACCACGCCGCGACGGCGGGCGCCGGCTTCAGCCGCGTGAGCTCGGAGATGACGTTGGTGTCAACGAGATAGCTCACAGTTGGACGTCGCGCGGCGGGCTGCGATCGCGCGTCAAGTCGAGCTCCACGCCCTTGAGCGGTGAGCTCCGGATGAAGTCGATGAACCGCCTCGACCGCTTCTTAAGACGCCGATAGTCAGCCGCCGAAAGCACGACAGCCGCCGGTTCGCCATGCAGCGTGATGTGCTGCGGCCCTTCTTGCGCCGCCTTCTTTACGACTTCGGACAAGCGCGCCTTCGCGTCCTGCAGCTGCCAATTGGACACGGCATTTCCTCTAATCTGACTAGTCTGACTATATCAGTGGGGGGCTGGCGCATTCAAATCGCCGCATCGGGCGACGTCGTCGGAGCGAGGAATCACCCGACGCTGCCCGCGAAGCGTTCAGCCAGATGCTCTCGTTTGAAAATATCGATCACGTTCGATCACGTGCTCGACGAATACTCGGGTCTTCGCGGGCAGCAGAGCTCGGGTCGCGTAGTACAACGAGATCGGCCCGGCATCGGCATACGACCGAGGCACCAACCGGACCAGGGCACCGCTTTCCAGGCGTGGAAGCATGCGGTACCGCGACGAGAGCTACCCCGAGCCCCAACAACGCGCACCGGCACATCGCCTCCGGCTCGTTCAGTACGATGAGGCCGGACACGGACACGGGCATCTCGTTGCCCGCGACGTCTCGCATCGTCCACCGGCGAATTCGACCGGTTCGCACGGACCTTTGCACGATGCCATTGAGGTTCGCGAGGCCGTAAGGGTCGAGCGGCATCTCGCGGCCGCGCGGGTAGCCCGGCGACGCGACGGCAATGATATGAGCCGGCGCGAGCGGTCTGACGACACCCGGAGACAACTCGGTTCCGCCGCCGATCGACGCATCGAATCCTTGGGCGATGAGATCGACCCGGCGATTCTCGAGATCCCTTGCGAAATGAACAGTGTTTCGTGGATGTGCACGAGCGACTGTACGGTGCTGCACCGCCGCGGTGAGCGCTCGCCACCGGTCTAAGAGGTCGGTCTCGTCGGCCAAACGCAGATCCTTGAAGATTCGGTAGCAACCGTACAGGCTGGCGCCGTAGAGCCCCCCCAAAGACGCGGCGTGCCCCACGAGAGGCAACGTGTGCTCGTGTTCAAGTCTTCCAGACGCCGCGGTTCTTCATTGGCGGCCGCGACACGCGCCTGACGTTCGCGCGCAACCACGAAGTCATCCGCAATATCCTGCGCGCGACGTCGGAGTCCGCAACCGAGGCGTCGACAGACCGGACACCACCTCCAATCGGCGCATGCTCGGGCGCGCGGCAGTGGTGTACTGATTGCCACGATGTGCTACACGTGCTACAGTCCGCGCATGCCAAGAAGCATCACCCAACGCGAGCTGCGCAACGACTCCGGCGCGGTCCTGCGCGAGGTTCAAGCCGGGCAGACGATTATCGTTACCCGCAACGGCGTGCCCGTGGCGGAGCTGCGGCCCCTGCCGCCGCGCCAGTTCGTGCCGCGCGCCGCCATTGCCGACAGCGCTCGACGAGCGCCGCGCGTCGATGCTCGCCGACTGCGCGAGGATCTTGACGCCGTAGTAAACCAGGCCGCGGGTGACTGAAGTGCAGAAGGGTTTGCTCGATACTTCGGTCGTGATCGATCACGACGTCGTGGAGCCGGGTTCGTTACCGGACGAGTCGGCGATTGCGGCCGTGACGCTGGCGGAGCTTGCCGCGGGCCCGCACGCCAGCCATGACGAGCAGGAGCGCGCCCGCCGGCAGGATCGCCTGCAGTGGGCCGCGACCACCTGGGATCCACTACCGTTCGACGCCGCCGCCGCGCGCATGTACGGACTCGTTTTCGCAGCGACCAAGCGCGCCGGTCGATCGAGCCGCGCGCGGCTCGCGGATCTTCTAATCGCTTCGACGGCGGCCGCGAACGGTCTGCCGCTCTACACGCGAAATCCGGCCGACTTCGTCGGCTTGGAGGAGATCGTGACGGTGGTGGCGGTGTAGTCCTATCGAGGCCACGCGATCGCCAGCTCGAGTCGAGCAAGAGGCTCTAGTCGACCCAACGCGGAGTTCGTCCCAGCACCGTCGTCGGAACGGCGAGACGCAACGCCCTCGCTGCCGCAACGTTGAAAGCGATTTCCGGCTCCGTGGGCTCGAGCACAGCAGATCCCCGGGGCTTGCGCCCGCAGTATCCGGTCGACGTAGCGGGCGACGTCGCGCCACATCGCCGGGATATCGACGCCATACCAAACCAAGCCACCCGCTTCCACCGCTGCCGCGTTCGCCACACGGCCGTGCGGATAGGTTTTCAACGGCCTGTTCGCGTCGATGGCTGCGTCGCATAAGAGGGATTGAGTCAAACCGCCGACGGAGCGCGACGGCCATCCGGCCTCGCGGCCCGCGCTTGGAGTGCAGTTTCGATGCGTCCG
>JBBIJV010000016.1:0-28661 GCA_037445815.1 Rhodospirillaceae bacterium | reverse complement strand
CCCGGCGCGGTGCGCCGTATCCCGCGACGCAGCGCGGGCGAAACTACTTGGGGTTCCGCGTCGCGAAGACGTTGCCTTAACGCGGGCGCCGAGATTCGGCGTTCTGCCGACGCGGAACGAAGCGCGAGCGGCGCCATGCGCGCGGTTCGGCTGGCGATGCGCCGGCCGTTGTCGTCGCGAAAGACGTTCGCGCCGACGTCAAGCCGGGGCGGCCACGAGCACGAGCTTGCCGCCGCGCTCTACGAACGGCGCGATGTTCGGATCCTGCTGGTGCACCTCGGCCGCCGCGATGCCGCCGTCGAGCACGGCGAAGTCACGCTCGGGATCGAACGTCATGAAGTCGTACTTCGCGTCGCCGACGGCGACGTACGCCATGAACGGCGCGCCCAAGATCGCGTTGAGCCCGCGCGGCTGGTTCGGCGTGCCGATCATGCGAGCGCCCCAGTCGCTCTCGCCGCCGCGCATCAGCGGCATCGCGGCGTAGCGGCCGTCGCGCATGCGCACGCCCGAGTAGACCTTGCGAACAGTCTCGACTTGCGGCGGCGACAGGCACGCGGCGCCCGAAGCGCCCGTTGACGCCGGGCATTGAAGCTCCGCGGGATCCCAAGTGCAGGCGCGCGGGTCCGTCAGGATCCCGTCGGCGACGCCGTCTTTGGCGTCGCAAGCGGCGAGCACGGCGTCGCGGATCAACGGCACGTGCTCCGGCTTCAGGTTGCTCTCGGGCCGCGCGTGGAACATCTGCACGCGCAGCATCGCGTTCGAGTACGTGACGGGAGTGTAGACAGGTGCGCCCGCGATGACGCCGTCGTAGTCGTCCGGATAGCGCTGCACCTCGGCGAGCCCTTGGCGACCGCCCGTCGAGCAGCCCTGCCAGTAGGCGCGCTGCGGCGCACGGCCGAAACGCTCCTCGGCCACGCGCTTGCCGATCACGGTTGCGAGGTGCGTCGCGCGGTGGCCGAAGTCGACGATGCCTTCGACGTTGCGTCGACCGTTCTCGTCGATCGCGAACGACGGATCGAGCGCGCCGGCGCTCGGATGACCGAGGTCGTTCTGGATGACGGCGTAGCCGCGGCTCAAGCCGTCCGCGGCCGCCTCGGCGCGCACGTTGCCGGCGAAGCCGCCCCCGCCGAGCACCTTGCCGTTCCAGCTCGCAGGCAGCCGGTAGACCGCGCCGATCTTCGAACCCGCCACCGGCGAGATCGTGGCGTGAACTTAGCAGTGCGCCGGCCATCGTTGGCGGTCGCGACATTCGCCGCCGAGACGATCGTCGTGTGCTCGAGTTCGAGTTTCGCGAGCAGCGCGCACTGGTCCTGCGCGGCCGCCGTGCCGCAGGCCGCGAGACCGGCCAAAGCGGTGATCAGCTGACCCTGTCCAATGCGCATGAGCGTTTCCCGTCGAAGCGCGATAGTGGGGACAGTCTACGCGTGCGGCGGCGAGCTCGTCGCCAGGCCGCGGCCGCCGAAGTCGAGCGGCAGGCCGACGTAGTTCTCGGCGATCGTGCGCAAGCCGGCGTCGGAGTGGAGCAAGTAGTCGAGCTCGGCCGCTCGCAGCTTGACGGCGATCGAGTCGTCGTCGGGGAATCGGTGCGTCAGCATCGTGAACCACCACGAGAAGCGTTCGGCGCGCCAGATGCGCCGCAGGCAGCGCTCGGAATAGTGGTCGATCCCGGCCGTGCTGTGCTCCCGGTAGTGCTCGATCAACGCGGCGGCCAGATACTTCACGTCGGTCGCGGCCAGGTTCAGGCCTTTGGCGCCCGTCGGCGGCACGATGTGGCCCGCGTCGCCGGCCAGGAACAGCCGCCCGAAGCGCAGCGGCTCCGCGACGAAGCTGCGCAGCGGCGCAATGCTCTTCTCGATCGACGGGCCGGTCACGAGCCGCGCGCGCGCCGCTTCATCGAGGCGCAGCGCGAGCTCGCCCCAGAACGCGTCGTCGCTCCACGCTTCCGGCCGCTCGGTCGAGGGCACTTGCAGGTAGTAGCGGCTTCGCGAGCGGCTGCGCATCGAGCAGAGCGCAAAGCCCCGGTCGCTATTGACGTAGATCAGCTCGTCGCTGACGGGCGGCGTGTCGGCGAGCACGCCGAGCCAGCCGAACGGGTAGACCTTCTCGTATTCCGTGATCGCGCTGCGCGGCACGCTGGCGCGGCACACGCCGTGAAAGCCGTCGCACCCGGCGATGAAGTCGCAATCGATGCGCTGCTCACGGCCGTCCTTCGAGTACGTGACGTACGGCCGGCCGCCGTCGAACGCGTGCACGCCGACTCGCTCGACGCCGTAAACGGTCGGCAAGCCGGCCGCGGTGCGCGCGTCCATGAGATCGCGCGTGAGCTCCGTCTGGCCGTAGACCATGACGGTCTTGCCGCCAGTCAGCGCGCGCAGATCGATGCGATGCCGTGTGCCGCCCGCCAGGATCTCGAAGCCGCCGTGAACGAGGCCCTGGCGGTGCATGCGCGCGCCGACGCCTGCTTCGTCGAGCAGGTCCACCGTCACCTGCTCGAGCACTCCGGCCCGAATCCGGCCGAGCACGTGCTCGGCCGTGTGCCGCTCGAGGAGGACGGCGTCGATGCCGGCTTTGTGAAGCAGCTGCGCGAGCAGAAGCCCCGAGGGGCCGGCGCCGACGATCGCGACTTGCGTTCGCATGCGAGAGCATTCTGCCGCTTGGCGGCCGTTATTGCGCGGTCGAAAGTCGCATCAACACCAGACCGGAGACGATCAACGCCGCCGCGAGCACGCGCATGAAGTCGGCGGACTCTTCGAGCACGACGACGCCGGTCACGAACGTGCCGACGGCGCCGATGCCCGTCCAGACGGTATAGGCCGTGCCGAGCGGCAGCGTTCGCATCGCGAGCGATAGCAGCGCGAAGCTCACGATCATCGTCACGATCGTGATGACGGTGGGCCAGACGCGCGTGAAGCCGCTCGACTGCTTCATGTAATAAGCCCAGACGACTTCGAACACGCCGGCGACGAGCACCAGTATCCAGGCCATGGAGGCCCTCCTCGGGTGTGGTTGGGGCCGGGCCGTCCCGGACCCTTTTCCCGCTCGAGCGGGGGAGGACGTGGCCTCGCCCGGCCATCGTAGGCGACCGGGCGATCTTTTTCACGCCGCCCGCGTTTGCTCCTCGGCTCGGGGCGGTTCGAGCTCCGCAACCAGTTTTTCACGTTTTTGAGCGCGCCGCGCCGCGCTTTCGGCCCGGCGCCCGAGTAGCGTGACGCAGTTCGTGGCGGCGCTCTTACTCAAGCTGTTCGATGCGCCGGCCGACTTGGTTTCGGCATGCAACCGTGCGGCCGAATGGACTCGCCCGCGCGCGGCTCAGGCTGCGGCTCGACCGATTCGAGCGAGGATACGACGTTGGAGGCTTCGGCGCTTCCGGGCTACGAGCACGGACAGCCAATTCACGACAGTAGCGCGGCCTACGTGTACCGGGCGAGGCGAGCGACCGACGGCGCCTGCGTCGTGATCAAGCGGCCCAAAGGGCCGGCGGCGTCCCTGCGGCAGCTGACGCGTTACCGCAACGAGTTCGAGCTGCTGCGCTCGCTCGACTGCCCAGGCGTCGTCAAGGTCGTCGATCTCGTGCGACACCAAAACCAGGTCTCGCTCGTGCTCGAGGACTTGCCCGGCGTGTCGTTGCGCCGCTGGATCGAATCCTCGCCCGGAGCCCCGCTCATCGAGCGGCTCGCCGTCGCGATCAAGCTCGCCGAGATCGTCGCGGCCGTGCACGCGGCCAACGTCATCCATAAGGACGTGAGCAGCCACAACGTCGTCTACGACTCGGAGACGGGGCGCTGCACGCTCATTGATTTCGGCATCGCCACACGTCTGCGCAGCGAGGAGAGCAAGTTCAAGGCCCCCGCGGCGCTCGAGGGCACGCTCGCGTATATCGCCCCCGAGCAGACGGGGCGCATGAACCGCAGCCTCGACTATCGCGCGGATCTCTACTCGCTCGGCGTCACGCTCTACGAGCTGTTCACGGGCGCCCTGCCGCACGAAAGCGCCGATCCGCTCGAGATGGTGCACTTCCACATCGCGGTCAAGCCCGTGCCGCCCCACGAGCGCGATGCGCGCGTGCCGGAAGCCCTCTCCGACATCGTGCAGAAGCTGTTGCAGAAGGAGCCGGAAGATCGCTACCAGAGCGCGACGGGCCTTGCGGCGGACCTCCGCCACTGTTACACGGCGCTCGAGGAAAGCGGCTCCGTGGCCCCGTTTGCGCTCGGCAGCGCCGACGTCATCGACCGATTCGAGCCGCCGCAGAAGCTCTACGGGCGCTCGGCCGAGACGCGCACGCTGCTGTCGAGCTTCGAGCGTGTCGCGCGCGGCGGCGTCGAGACGGTAACGGTGGCCGGCCCGCCCGGCATCGGCAAGACCTCGCTCGTGCAAGAAATCTATCAGCCGATCACGCGGCAGCGAGGCTATTTCGTCTCCGGCAAATTCGATCTTCTGCAGCAGAACGTCCCGTTCAGCGCGCTCGTCGTCGCGCTTCAGGACCTCGTGCAGCAGCTCTTGACGGAAGGCGAGGAGGAGATCGCGGCGTGGCGCGAGGCGATCCACGCTGCCGTGCATCCCAACGGCCAGCTCATCGTCGACGTGGTGCCGGCGCTCGAGCGCATCGTCGGCTCGCAGCCGCGCGTGCCGGAGCTCGAGGCCCTCGAGGCGCAGAACCGCTTCAACCTCGCGTTCCAGAACTTCCTGCAGGTCTTCTGCAAGAAGGCGCATCCGCTCGTCTTGTTTCTCGACGACATGCAGTGGGCCGATTCCGCGAGCCTGAACTTGATCACGCGCATCGTGTCGGCGCGCGCGACGGAGTCGCTGCTGCTCGTGCTCACGTATCGCGACTCGGAAGTCGCGCCGAACCATCCGTTCATGCTGGCCATGAAGGAGCAGGCGAGGCAGGGGGTGCCAGTGCAGTCGATCGAGCTCGAGCCGCTCGGCGTGCCGGCCGTCGCCGAGTTCGTCGCGGACGCGCTGCACCAAGCGCCGGTCGACGCGCTGCCCCTCGCCGAGGTGGTTCACCAGAAGACGGGCGGCAACCCGTTCTTCATGCGCCGGTTCTTGAAAGCGCTGCACGGAGAGCGGCTGATCGGCTTCGATGCGAAGCTGAAGCACTTCCGCTACGACGTGGCAGCCGTCAAGGAGGCCGCGATCACCGAGAACGTGGCCGAGCTGCTCGCGACGGAGCTCGGCAGGCTGCCCGAAAGAACGCGCGCGACGCTGCGCGTCGCGGCCGTCATCGGCGGCCGGTTCGATCTGCGCTTGCTCGCGAACGTCGAGCGGGCGTCGGCCGCGGACACGAACGAAAGCCTGCGTCCCGCCGTCGAGGCGGGACTCATCGTGCCGTTGACGGGGCTCGAGAGCGTCGACGTGGACGCCCTCCAATCGCCGCTCGTATACGGCCGGTTCGCGTTCCGCCACGACCGCGTGCAGCAGGCGGCCTACGCGACGCTGGCCGAGCACGAGCGTCCGGCCATGCACTTGGCGATCGGCCGCGCCTGGCTCGCGATGCTGCCGCCGGCCGAGCTCGAGACGCGGCTGTTCGATATCGTCGGCCACATGAACGAGGGTCGCGCGCTGATCCGCGACGGCGCCGAGCGCCGCCGGCTCGCGGACCTAAACCGCCGCGCCGGTATCAAAGCGCGAGACGCAACGGCGTACGACCTGGCCGTCGGCAGCTTCAAGATCGCGATCGAGCTCGACGGAGACGACGCTTGGCAAGAGCGCTACGCCGTCCAGTTCGACACGCACCGCCGTCTTGCCGAGGCGCTCGGGCTCACCTCGGACGCGCAAGGCGCGCTCGAGGTCGCCGAGCGGGCGCTCGCGCGCGCTGCTTCGCTGATCGATCGCACGCACCTGATCGCGATCAAGACCAACGTGTTGCTGATCATGGGGCGGATTCCGGAGGCGCTCGCTTGCGGCCGCGCCGCGGCACGCGAGTTCGGCGTGGACCTGCCCGAGCGCCCCGACGACGTCCGCGCGCTGCTGAAGCGCGAGATCGGTTGGATCCGCGAGCGCGCCGCGGCCGTCGGCATCGAGAATTTGCTCGACCGCCCCACGATGGAGGACCCGGCGCAGATCGCGCTGATGGGCCTCCTCATGCACTGCCTGCCGGCCGCGTTCCAGACCGATCAGGAGAGCTACGCGCTGCTCTGCTGCACGATGGTGAGGTTGTCGCTCGAGCACGGCAACTGCCCGTTGTCGGCGCGCGCGTACGGCTCGTTCGCGGCGCTACTGAGCAGTCAGCTCGGCGAATACGAAGACGCCTATAGCTTTGCGAAGCTCGGCGTCGACTTGGCGCACAAGCTGAACGAGACGTCGATGCTGTCCGGCGTCTATTTTCTGTTCGCGATGTTCGCGTCGCATTGGGTGAAACCCGTCGACGAAAGCGTGGCACTGTATCAGCAGGCCGTGCATTTCGGCTTGCAGAGCGGCGATCACGTGCATGGCGGCTACAGCGTCGCGCGGCGATTCTCGCATCTGCAGGTGCGCGGCATGCCGCTCGCCGAGCTCAGAGAAGAGGCCGCGGTGGCGCTCGAGACGCTGCATCGCATGAGCGACGCCGCCAACGTGGACTTCCTGCGCCGGCGCATCGCGCTCATCGACTGGCTCCAGGGCGCGAGGCCCCGCGGCGACACGCTGGGCACCGAGGAGGCCGACGAGGCGGCGCTGACGGCCGAGATCCAAGCCCGCGGCAACCGCTCGTTCGAAGCCGACTGGTTCATGCTGCTCGCGATCCAGCGCTACATGGCCGAGGATTTCGCCGCGGCGCTCGAGCACGCGAAGGTGGCCGCGACGTTGCAGCCGTTCTGCGCCGGCTTCGTGACACGTGCCGAGCACGCACTGTTCTACGCGCTGGCGATGGCGGCCGGGTACCCGGCCGCCGGCGAGAGCGAGCGGGCGGAGCTCGACGCGAAGCTCGAGGCGATCCGAGCGGATATGCGCCGCTGGGTGAGCCTGTGCCCCGAGAACACCGAGCACATGCAAAGGCTCATCGAGGCCGAGTGTGCGAGGATTCACGGGCGTCGCATGGAGGCGGCGGACTTCTACGACCGCGCGATCGTGTCGGCGCGCGCCAACCGCTACGTCAACATCGAGGCGCTCGCCGCCGAGCTCGCGGCGCGCTTCTGGTTCGCCGACGGCAAGCCCGAGTTCGCGCGCATCTATCTCGACAAGGCGCTCGACGCGTACGAAGCTTGGGGCGCCGGCGGCAAGGCCGCCGACCTGCGCGCGAAACACGGGCTCGCGGCGACACGCGGCGCGACCGTCTCCGTCACGTCGGGCTCGACGACGCTCGGGCCGTCCGCGGAACGCTCCGACGCGCTCGATCTCGCGGCGTTGCTCAAGGCGAGTCAGGCGATCGCAGGCGAGATCGTGCTCGAGCGGCTGCTCGTGAAGCTCATGGACATCATCCGCGAGAACGCCGGCGCCGAATCCGTCGTCATCGTTCTGGAGCAGGACGGCGAATTCCTCGTGCAGGGCGTCAAGACGGCGAGCGGCGTGGCGCGAGTGCTCGTCGGCGAGCCGCTGCGCGTGAGCGTGGCGTGCTCGACCGGCATCGTGAATTACGTGCTGCGCACGTCGGAGCTCGTAGTGCTCGACGACGCGGCCCAGCAGGGCAAGTACCGCAACGACACGTACGTGTTGAACCGCCGGCCGAAGTCGATCCTCTGCGCGCCGGTGACGCACAAGGGGAAGCTGATCGGTGCCGTGTACGTCGAGAACAATCAGGTCGCGGGCGCGTTCACGCCGGACCGGCTCGAGGCGCTGAACATTCTGATGTCGCAGATGGCCGTCTCGATCGAGAACGCCACGCTCTATAGCCGCCAGGAACAGCAGAGCCGCGCGATCGAAGCGGCGAACGTGACGCTGACCAAGGAGGTGGCCGAGCGCAAGCGGGCCGAGGGAGAGCTCAGCCGCTACAAGGATCACCTCGAGGACCTCGTCAAGGAGCGCACGCGCGAGCTCGAGAAAGCCCAGGGAAGGCTCGTCGAGCTGTCGCGGCGCGCCGGCATGGCCGAGGTGGCGTCGGGCGTGCTGCACAACGTCGGCAACGTGATGAACAGCGTCAATGTCGGCGCCAGCGTCGCGCGAGAGATGGTCGGCGCGCTGCCCGTCGAGGGGCTGGCGCGAGCGGTCGGGCTGCTCGAGGAGAACGCGGATCGGCTTGCCGAGTACCTCACGGCCGATCCCGTTGGGCGCAAGCTGCCCGATTACCTGCGCAAGCTCGGCACCGCGCTCACGGAGGAGAAGCGCGCGATCTTGGGCAACATCGATCAGCTCGTGGGCCACCTCGAGCACATGAAGAAGATCATTGCCGCGCAGCAGTCGTACGCAAAACGCGGCGGCGTCACGGAGGTCTGCACGCTCGAGGAAATCGCGGAGACGGCGCTTTCGATCAGCGAAGCGGCGCTGCGCAACAGCAGCATCGAGATCGTGCGCAGCTACGAGAAGCTGCCGCCCGTGCTCGTCGATCGGCATCAGATCATGCAGATCGTCGTGAACCTCGTCTCGAATGCCAAGCATGCGCTCGAGGAGGTCGCGCGGCCCGATCGCCGACTTGACGTGTCGATCGCGAAAATCGACGGCGGCGCGCGCATCGAGGTGCGGGACAACGGCGTGGGCATCGCGCCGGAGAACCTGCCGAAGATCTTCAGCCACGGCTTCACGACGAAGAAGACAGGTCACGGCTTCGGGCTGCACAACTGCGCGAACGCGGTACAGCAGATGAACGGTAGTCTCACGGCCTACAGCGACGGGCCCGGCAAGGGGGCGAGCTTCGTGCTGCGGCTGCCCGTCGAGTACGTCGAGGAGCTGCCGCAGCGCGCCGGATTCGCCGAGGGCGGGGCAGTCGCATGACGAGCATGACGAGCCGACAGCCCGTCGCGACGCGACTCGTCGAGCCGAACCGTCGCATCCTGATCGTGGACGACAACCGCGCCATTCACGAGGACTTCCGCAAGATCCTGAGCCGCGGCGGCGGCGCGCGCGATGACCTGGCCGCGCTCGACGCGGAGCTGTTCGGCGGCACGGCCGTCGAAGCGGCTGGCGAAGGTTTCGCGCTGGACTCGGCCTATCAAGGCGAGGAAGCCATCGAGAAGGTGCGGGTCGCGCGCGCCCAAGGCCGCGAGTACGCGCTGCTCTTCATCGACGTGCGCATGCCGCCGGGCATGGACGGGATCGCGACCGCGGCAAGGCTGCTGCACGAGGATCCCGAGGTCCTGATCGTGATCTGCTCCGCGTACTCCGATCACAGTTGGGAGGAGATGACCGCCGCGTTCGGCAAGACGGACCGCGTGCTGATTCTGAAGAAGCCGTTCGATACCGTCGAGGTGCGCCAGCTCGCGCACGCGCTACAGCGCCGGTGGGAGCTCGCGCGGCTAGCGGCCATCAAGGTGAACGACATGACGGCCTTGATCGATGCGCAGACCGCCGAGCTGCGCGCCGCGAACGACGCGCTGAAGCGCGAGGCCGCATTGCGCGAGGAGGCGCTGCAGCGGCTCGGCGAGTCGAACGAGCAGATTCGCGCGCTCGCGTACCAAGACGGCCTCACGGGCCTGCCGAACCGGCGTCTGTTCAACGAGCACCTCGGCAAGGTGCTCGCCCGGTCGCGCCGCAAGGGCACTGAGTTCGCGGTGCTGTTCATAGACATCGACAACTTCAAGCTCATCAACGACACGATCGGCCACCAGGCCGCCGACGAAGTCTTGCGGCAGCTCGCGTCGTCGCTCAGCTTTTTGATTCGCACCGACGACATGGTCGGCCTCTATCACGACGAAAAAGTCGACCAGTCGGCCACGATCTCGATCGAGCCCGTCAGCGACGCAGTGTTGTCGCGCCTCGGCGGCGACGAGTTCGTGGTGCTGTTGCCCGACACGCGCGACCGGTTCGCGGCGGGCACGGTCGCGCGCAGAATTCTGAGCCACTTCGAGCAGCCGATCACGGTGGAAGGCCATGAGGTGTTCGTCACGGCCAGCATCGGCATCGCCACGTTCCCCGAGGACGGGCTGACGAGCGAGATCCTGATCCGCAACGCGGATACGGCGATGTACCACGCGAAGCAGCAAGGCAAGGCCGCGTTCCAGTACTACTCGGCGGCGATGAACGCCGCGTCCGTCGAGCGGCTGACGCTCGAGACCGGCCTACGGCACGCGCTCGAGGACGGCAGCCTCGAGCTGCACTATCAGCCGCAGATCGAGATCGGCAGCGGCCGCGTCGTGGGCGCGGAGGCGCTGCTCCGCTGGGAGCATCCGCAGCGCGGGCCGATTTCGCCGGCGTCGTTCATCCCGATCGCCGAGGCGTCGGGCTTGATCGTGCCGCTCGGCGAGTGGGTGTTCGACCGTGCGTGCGCGCAGGCCGCCGAGTGGCGCAGGGCCGGGCTGCCCCGCATCCCGATCGCCGTGAACGTGTCCGGCGTGCAGTTCCAGCGCCAGGACCTGGCCGACGTCGTGCGCCGCAAGCTCGCGGCATACTCGCTCGACCCGTCGCTGCTGCACATCGAGATCACGGAGACGGCGATCGTGTCGGCACGCGAGCGCGCGATCGCGCTGCTCGGGCAGCTGCGCGAGCTCGGCGTTCGGCTCGCGCTCGACGACTTCGGCACGGGCTATTCGTCGCTGAGCTACTTGAAGAGCTTCCCTATCGACACGCTGAAGATCGACCGCTCGTTCGTGGCCGAGATGCTCACCGACCACACCACTGCGTCGATCGTGGAGGCGATCGTGTCGATGACGCGGATCCTGGGCTTGAGCGTCATTGCCGAAGGCGTCGAGGATCACGCCCAGTTCGCGTTCCTGCAGCGCATCGGTTGCGATGCCGTGCAGGGCTTCTACGTGAGCGGCGCCGTGCCGGCCGCGAGGTTCGTGAGCTTGCTCGCGAACCTCGACGGCGCGGCCGTCCTGGAACGGCGACGCCGCGCAGCGGCCTCCGCCAGCTAGCGCAATCGCAGGGGCGCGGGCGGGGGAAACGTCCGCGCCCCACGCGGGCTGCACTTGCAAGCGTCAACCGGTCGCCGCGGTTAGAAGAGCGATGACGGAGCGTGCAGCGCCGCGAGGCGGCGGTTGCCGGCCTCGTCGACGGCCGCGTTTACGGCGCCGTTCACGCATTGCTCGCGCCAGCCGAGAGGCGCGGCACGGCGCGTGGCTCGCCGGTACCGCCGCGCCTCGTCGCGGCAAACGTCGTTCGCGGCTTGCTTCACGCGCTCGTACAGCGTCTGCACGTCCCTGGCCTTGGCGAGATCGAGATCCCAGACTTTCACCGTTTTCGCCGGTGCGCTGTCTGCAGCGCTCGCCGCGCTGCTCGAGAACGACGTCAGCGACAGCACGGTGGCCGCCACGGCAGTGGCTATCCATTTCAGCGAAGTAGTCATTTCAAACGTCCTCATGCGGTGGGGGTACGAGAGAGACGTTTCAGGCGTTATCAAACTACGTGCCACAGGCGGAAATGCGGCAACCGTGAGCAAAAACAGCGTGTTGCCGCGAGTGCGAGATTAACGATCGTTCAGGTTCGTCGCGCGAGCGGTACGCGGCATCCCATGCGCGGGACAGCGCCGCGACGTGTTCGCGGCCAGCTGCAAGTGCTCGTACAGCGTCCGTACGTCGCTGCCCCCGTCGAGGTGCGCCGCGCCGCCCTGCGGGGCCGAGTAGTGCCTCTCCCGGCGTTCCGCTATCCTCCGCTCGCCGTTCTCGCGGCGTGAGCCGGAGCAAGCAGTACACCGATGCTGTCGAAGCTCGTTTTGTCGAACGCGGCGCTCCTGGCCATTTACTTCGTCGCGGGCAAGTTCGGGCTGTCGTACTTCGGCTATATCCACCCGAGCGCATCGGCCGTCTGGCTGCCGACCGGGGTGGCGATGGCGGCTTTTCTGCCGTTCGGCTTCCGCCTGGTGCCGGCCGTGTTCCTGGGCGCGTTCCTCGTCAACGTCACGACGGCCGGGTCGGTGTTGAGCTCCCTCGGCGTGGCGCTCGGCAACACGCTCGAAGGCGTGCTGGCCGTGACGCTCGTCGACCGATTCGCCGGCGGCCGCGCCGCATTCTCGAACGCAGCCGGGATTCTGAAATTCGCGGGCCTCGCGGCGTTCTTGAGCACGACAGTGAGCGCGACGATCGGCGTCGAGAGCCTCGTGCTGCTCGGCTTCGCGCGTGAGGAAGACGTAGCCGCGATCTGGTTCACGTGGTGGCTCGGCGACGCCGCCGGCGCCGTGCTCGTGACGCCGTTGGTTGTTCTGTGGTGGACGAATCCGGCGTGGCAGTGGCCGTTCCACAGGACACGCGAGCTGGCGCTCGTGTTCGCCGCCGTGGGGGCCGTCGGCGCACTGGTGTTCTTCCATCCCAAACTGAGCGAGTATCCATTGCCGTTTCTGTGCCTTGCGCCGCTCGTCTGGGGAGCGCTCCGGTTCGGGCCGCGGGAGCTCGCGACGGCCGTCGCGCTGCTCGCCGTCGTCGCGACGGCGTCCACGGCCACGGGCGGCGGCCCGTTCGACATGGCGACGCCGAACGAATCGCTGCTCGTGCTTCAGGCCTTCCTGGTGCTGACCTCGATGACGGCACTGCCGATGGCGGCGTTGACCGTCGAAAGGCGCGCCCTGCTCCAGCGCGAGCGGGCGGCGCGCGCCGAAGCAGATTCCGCGTCGCACGCAAAGGACGAGTTTCTGGCGATTCTGAGCCACGAGCTGCGCAATCCGCTGGCGGCCGTGAGCACGGCCGCAGCGGTGCTCGACAGCGCGAGCTTGAGCGAGACGGAGCTCCACAAGCACGTCGGCAGCATCCGCCGTCAGACGCAGCACCTTGCGCGTCTCATCGACGACCTGCTCGACATCGGCCGCCTCACGGCCAACAAGATGACGCTGCACAAGGAGCCCGTCGAGCTCGGCGGCGCGCTTCGGCGTTGCGTGGACGTGCTCACGACGTCGCGTGGTCTCGGTAAAGACCGCATCGAGCTCGCGACGGAGCCGGTTTGGGTCGACGCCGATCCCGTGCGCGTGACGCAAATCATGGAGAACTTGCTCGCCAACGCGCTGAAGCACACGCCGCTCGGACGGCGCATCCGTGTCGCCGTGAGCGAACGTGGCGGCGTCGCGGAGCTGCGAGTCGAGGACGAGGGCCACGGCATCGACGCCGCGCTGCTGCCGCGCGTGTTCGAGCCGTTCCGGCAAGGCGTGCAAGGGCTCGATCGCAGCACGGGCGGCTTGGGTCTAGGGCTCACGCTCGTGCGCCGGATCGCGGAGCTGCATGGCGCGACAGTCGAGGCGAGCAGCGAAGGGGCCGAGCGCGGCAGCGTGTTCACCGTACGCTTTCCGAGCCGGCCGCCGCCGATCGAAGCACGCGGCACGGACGACGCGCAGCCGACGGCCGGCGCCCGGAGGCGCGTGCTCGTCATCGAGGACAACATCGATGCGCGCCAGTCGCTGCGCGCGCTGCTCGAGCTGCTCGGCCACGAGGTGCACGAAGCCGGCGACGGAGAAGCCGGCGTCGAGGCGGCTCTCACGCTCGCTCCGGACATCGTGTTCGTCGACATCGGTTTGCCGCGGCTCGACGGGTACGGTGTCGCGCGCAAGCTCCGCACGGCCAACGCGACGCTGCGGCTCGTGGCGCTGACGGGCTACGGCCGCGACGAGGACTTGAAGCGGGCCCAGGACGCCGGCTTCGACGAGCATCTGCTGAAGCCCGCGAGCATCGAGCGGCTGCGCGCCGCGATCGACGCCGCCACGCAGCGCTAGCCGAGCGCGGCGCGCTCCGCGAGCAGGAACACCGCGGCGTTCCACGACTGACCCCGCATGCCGCGCGGCGCCGAGGTGCGTCCATGCAGCCACTCCGCGAACGCCCAGTCGTCGAGCGCGCACACGCGCGCGAGCTTCACGAGCTCCTCGCGCGCCAGGCGGCGGCGCCCGTTGCGTGCGAGCGCCGCAACCCAGAACCCGCCGATCATCGGCCAGACGCCGCCGTTGTGGTACTGCCAAGCGGAGTTCTGCCGGTGGCGCGCCATGTACGGCCGCCACAGCGCGCTTTGCTTGCGGATCGGTTCGACGACGGCACGTACGGGATGCGGCTCGTGGACGCGCGCGGCGAGCAGCGCGTCGAGCGTTCGGCGGCAGGCGCTCGGCGCGAGCGCCCCGCAGAGCACGGCGAGCACGTTGCCGAAAACGTCGCCTTCCTCGCCGAAGAACGAGAAGTTCACGAAGCTCAAGAGCAGGTCGCGGTTGCGCGCGCGCTTGAGCACGTACTCGTTCAGCAGCCGCCCGCGCCGATACTCGAACAGCCCGGCCGAGAACGGATGGAACAGGCCGTTGAAGCTGCTGCGCGTGTCCGCGGCGTGAGGCAGGCCGAACAGCCGCTTCACGCGATACCACAGCGCGTTCGTGTAGAGCACGAAGCCCGACCGCGGCATGATGTCCGCCCAATCGCTCGCCTCGTTTTGCTGGAGCAGATGGAAGTGCTGATGCTCCTGCGCCTGAAGCCATTGGAGCGCGAGCGCCGTATCACGGCGCCAACGGCGCAGCAAGCCGCTCCGCGAGCCGCGCTCGCGGCGAAATCGATCGACGAGCGCGAGCGCGATGAGCCACCACAGCGTCGAGTCGATGCAGCCCAAGTACCAGAAATCGGCCTCGCGCCGGTCCGGCGCCACGAACTTCGGGATCTGGCCGTTCGGCGCTTGATACGCCGCGAGCGTCTCGAGCCCTGTGCCGGCCGCGCGCTCGAGCGCCCGGTCGCCGGAGACGGCCATGCCGAGCGCGCAGATGGCCGCATCGCAGCCGAAGATCGCCGTGTAGCCGCGCGCGGCGGCGCGGGGCGTCGCGGCCGCCGGGAGCACGCCGCGGGCCGTCGAATTGCGGCGCAGCAGCTCGATGCTGCGTGCGCGGCACTCGGCAAGGAGCTTCAAATCGTCGCTGGCGCGCGGCATGCGCCGAGGATTGTAGCAACGCGCGGTGCGGCGAGGCCGTGGCATGCAACTTGCTCGGCTTCGAGGCGATGCTCGGCATGCTGCAATGGCCGTGCACCGCCGTCGACGCTTGGCGCGGCGAGCGCGTGCGTTTCGCGGGCTCGCGAATCGACGTCCCGGGCACGCGCCGTGTTCGATTGTCCGTCGTCGCAGGCAATCTCCGCATTCATCGGTTGTTCGACCGCCACGTGCGCGCCGGCGCAACCGTCGTCGACGTGGGCGCCAACATCGGGTACAACGCGATCCACGCGGCTCGGCTCGCGGGCCCGCGCGGCCGAGTCGTCGCCATAGAGCCCGCGGCCGACAGTCTCGCCGTGCTGCGCCGCAACGTCGCGGCCGCGCGTCTCGACAACGTCGTCGTCGAGCACGTCGCCGCCGGGCGCACGCACGGTGCTCGCGAGCTCTTCGTTCGCGGGCCGATGAGCGCCGTTAACAGCTTGTTCCCGCAAAGCTGCTATGCCTTCGTGACGGACATCGTTCGCGTGCCCGTGGTGCCGCTCGACGATCTCGTGAGCGGGCGCGCAGACGTGGTCAAGATCGACGTCGAGGGTGCCGAGCTCGACGTTCTGGAAGGCATGGGGCGGCTGCTGGCCACGAGCGCTCCGGTGCTCGTCGTCGAGTGGCATCCGCTGCTGCAGCGGCTCGCCGGCCACTCGCCGGACGCACTGCCGCGCTGGCTGCTCGAGCGGGGCTTTCGGGTACACGCGGCGACGCACGCGGCCGTGCGCACGCTCAGCGAGCGCGACGTCGCGAAGGCGACGGCCCGCTGGCTGCAGCGTGCTCGGTCCGTGGAGCTGCTGGCCTGGCGCCGTTGACGGCCGCGGCGGCACGCCGCTTGCATGGCTCGCGCCGATCCAAGACCAAGGAGTGGTTTGATGGGCGAGCAATCCGTGTTCGAAAAGGTCATCGTGCTGACGGGCGCGTCGAGCGGCTTCGGCAAAGGCGCCGCGCTCGAGCTCGCGCGCCAAGGAGCCAAGCTCGTCGTCGCGGCGCGCCGAATGGAGTTGCTCGAGGAGCTCGCGAACGAGTGCAGCGCCGAAGGCGGTGAAGCCATCGCCTGCGCGACGGACGTAAGCCGGCGGCCCGAGGTGGAGCGCCTGGCGGGCGCGGCGCTCGCCGCTTACGGCCGCATCGACGTCTGGATCAACAACGCGGGCGTGGGTGCGCTCGGCCGATTCGAGCGAGTGCCGCTCGCAGTGCACGAGCAGGTGATCGCCACGAACTTGCTCGGCACGCTCTACGGCTCGTACTGCGCGTACCGCCGGTTCATTGCGCAGGGCCGAGGCGTGTTGATCAATGTCGCTTCGGAGCTCGGCTTCGCGACGGTGCCGTACTACACGTCGTACGCCGCCGCGAAGCACGGCATCGTCGGGCTCGCCGGATCGCTGCGGCAAGAGGTGAAGGAGAACGGTATCGAGGGCGTCCACATCTGCACGGTCATGCCGACGGCGCACGACACGCCGTTCTTCGACCACGCGGCGAACTACACGGGGCACGAGGTCGACCCGCCGAAGCCTCTGCACGACCCCCGCAGGGTCGTCGACGCGATCGTGCGCCTTGCGGCCAATCCCGAGGACAAGGAGATCGTGGGCGCCGACGGCATCGCGAAGCTCGCCATGGCGAACGTGTTGCCCGGCGTCTCGGTAAAGACGGGAGCGCGGCAAATGCACAAGACGCAGATCGAAGAGGCGCCGCCGGCGGCCGATTCGCCGGGCGCCGTGCGTGCGCCGATCGATCGTGGCACCGGCATCAGCGGAGGACGGCGCCAATAGGCCAGCCGTCAGTGCGGCTTCAGCCCGATCTTCTCGCAGCCGTCGGCCTTCCGGTTGAAGATCTCAAAGCGGTACGGCGGGTCGTCGAGGGTCATCTCGCGCGCGGCATTGACACGGTCGTTTCACGCGCGCTTCAATCAGCCACCGCTCCCGGTAGCCGACCCAAGGACTCAACGAGATGCGCAACGCCATCGTCTCGGTTTGCTGTGTGGTGGCTTGCGCGAGCGTGAGCGTCGAGGCGCAGCCGTTCGCCAACGCACAGAGGTCGCAGGCGCAATATCCGGGCGGGGACATCCGGCCCGCGGGGCCGTGCGAGCAGCTTCACACGACCGGCATCGCCGACGTCGTCGAGATCGCGGCGCAAGCCGTGCCGGCCGAAGGCAACGTGCCGCGCCACTGCAAAGTGAGCGGCCGGCTCTCGCCCGAGATCGCGTTCGAGGTCCGGCTGCCGAGCGCTTGGAACGGCCGGCTCTACATGATCGGCAACGGCGGGCACGCCGGCGAGGCGCTCGACAATCCCGGCCGCGTGGCGCAGCTCGGGCAAGGGCTCGAGCACGGTTTCGCCGTGGCACAAACGAACACGGGGCACTTCGCGAGCGAGGAGCCGGGCGCGACCTTCGTGCTCTCGAACCCGCAGAAAGCGATCGACTACGCGTACCGCGCCGTGCACTTGACGGCCGTGACGGCGAAGGAGATCGCGAATCGCTATTACTCGCGGCCCGTCGACAAGGCGTACTGGAACTCATGCTCGAACGGCGGCCGGCAGGGCCTCATCGAGGCGCAGCGCTACCCGGAGGACTTCGACGGCATCGTGGCCAACGCGCCATGGGTGGATCAAACCGGCTTCACGATCGGCGCGATCTGGAACCAGCGCGCGTTCGCCGAGACGCACGTTTCGCCCGGCAAGCTCGCGCTCGTTGCGGAGCGTGCGATGCAGCAATGCGACGCCGTCGACGGCTTGCGCGACGGGCTCATCGACGATCCCCGGCAGTGCTCGTTCCGGGTTGCGCGCGACGTGCCGATGTGCACCGCCGGCAACGAGGCATCGTCGGCGTGCCTGACGAGCGCGGAGGCGGCTGCCGTGCAGAAGGTTTACGACGGCCCGAAGAGCCGCGGCCGCTCGATCTTTCCGGGCTTCATGGTCGGCAGCGAGGCCGTGCTGCCGGGGCCGAACGGCACGATGGCGAGCGGCTGGCTGCGGCTCATTGCGCCGACGGAGGCCGGCGCCGGCACGGCCGACTTCGGCCTGGCCGAGGGCACGATGCGCTACCTGGTGTTCGACCCGCCGCGCCCGGACTGGGACTTCCGAACGTTCGACTTCGATCGCGACCCGCGGCTGCTCGAGCGCTGGGGCGAGATCGCGAACGCGAAGCAGACGGACTTGCGCGCATTTCGCGAGCGCGGCGGCAAGCTGCTGATCACGTACGGCTGGGCCGACGCGATTCTGCAGCCGCTGATGGGCGTCGAGTACTACGAGAAGGCCGCCGCGGCGAACGGCCGCAACAGCACGGACTTCATGCGCCTCTTCATGGTGCCCGGCATGGCGCACTGCGCCGGCGGGCTCGGCCCCGATCAATACGACGCGGTGACGGCCGTCATCGACTGGGTAGAGAAGGGCGTCGCCCCGGATTCGCTCGTCGCGCGCAAGATCGTGAACGGGCAGGTGACCAGGTCGCGCCCGCTCTGTCCGTATCCGCAAGTCGCGCGCTACCGCGGCGCGGGCAGCATCGACGACGCCGCAAACTTCGAGTGCCGTATGCAGGAGGGGCGCCGGTGAGCTGGAAACTCGTATTGCCGTTGGCGCTCGTCGGAGCGCTCGGCGCCGCAGAAGCGCAGGAGCCCGTCGTTGCAGCGGCGGATCCCGAGGCGCTATTCACGGACGAGGATCCCGTCAAGCACGCGAACAAACAGGTCGTGCTGCACATTCTCCGCGAGCTCTTGCAGTGCAACCACTGGGAGCAGGCGGACCGCTGGCTAACGGAGCGCTATCTGCAACACAACCCGAACGTGCAATCGGGGCGTGACAACGTCGTCGCTTACTTCCGCGGCCTGCCGCGCGCCGAGCGGTGCGACAAGCTGACCATGCCGATCGTCACCGTGCTCACGAGCGGCGACATCGTCGGCGTCGTGTTTCGCATGGAGTACGACGATCCGCGCAACGAGGGGCAGAAGTACACGTCGATTTGGTACGACCAGTGGCGCATCGTCGACGGGCGCGCGGACGAGCACTGGGATACGGCCACGCTTGGGCCGATGGTGACGGCGCAGTAGCTCCTAGTCGACCTTCGGCTCGACGCGCCGAACGATGCGCGCCGTCACGATGCTGCCGTCCGGGTGCTCGAGCAAGAGCTGATTACGCCGAGCGGCGGCCCGCACGTCGGTGCCGCGCGGGAATTCCCTGGCCGAGGCGCTCACCGTCGTCTTCGGCACCCATTCTCCGGTGATGCGCTCGCCGTCGAGCGCAACCGTCACGCGGCTCACCCATTCCTTCGCGGCCGGCGCTCGAATGCCGCCGACGACGACCGAGGCCTTCTCGCGCTCGTAGACGCGCGATTCGGTGACGACACCTACCTTGAGGTCGGGGTCGGCGGCGTGGCTGGTGCCGCTCAGCGACAAGAAGCCGAACAGCAGCGCAATCGTGCAACAGCGCATCCCAAACAACCCCAGGTAGTCGCTCCGATGACCGGCGCGGAAAGTATACGAAGACCGCGTGCCAGCGGCACGGGTGCAAACGGCCGCAAAGCCCCCAGCGGAGTAGGCATTAGTATCAACAGGTTATGCAATATTGATTAGCTCAAATCGAGGTGGTCGACCGCAGCCGTAGCTTCGAGCGGGCCCCGCTTGCCAGGGTGTCTGCCCGCGCTCACGATTGAGCGCGTCGCGCCGGGAACGAAGGGGGGCAGACATGAACGTCTACGCGAAACTTGCGGCTCTGGTCGCGCTCTGCGGCCCGGCCATTCCGGCCGCCGCACACCACAGCAATTCGGCTTACCAAGTCGACAAGATCATCACGCTCGAGGGCACCGTCAAAGAGTGGCGGTGGATGAACCCACATACCTGGCTGATCATGACGGTCCAGGGGCAGGATGGCGCAACGCAGGAGTGGGCCGTCGAAGGGCGTCCGCCGGGAATCTTGGGCCGCGCGGGTTGGAGCAGCTCGATCCTTAAGCCCGGCGAGCGCGTCACCGTGCACGCGAGCCCGGCGAAGAACGGCGACCCCGAAGGCATCATCGCGCGCGTCACGAAGGCCGACGGCACCGTGCTCGGCAATCAGCCGAACTTCAACCGCGAAGCCGCGGCTGCGCTTCCTCTGCCGGCCGCGCCGAGCGGCCCCGGCGGTCGCCCGAACTTCGCGGGCGTCTACTATCCCGCGCAACAGGGCGGCCAGGCGGCGCCTTCGCCGCGGCGCCCGAACGAGCCGCTGCCGCCGCCGACGCGCTCGTCGCCGACGGCCGACGGCTCGCAGGGTCGAGGGCCCGATGCGCCGAAGCTGACGCCCGAGTACCTCGCGAAGTGGAACGCGATCGCGGCGTCGCGTATCAGCGGCTCGTACGAGACGGACAACGTCCACAACTGCCTGCCGCCCGGCATGCCGGCGATGATGAGTGCCGCATACGGCATGGAGATCATGCAAGACGCGCAGAAGATCACGATCTTCACCGAGCACCAAGACGCGATGCGGCGAATCTTCTTGGACGGCCGCAAGCCGTCGGCGCAGGTGCTCGCCGATCCGACCTATGCCGGCTATTCGACGGGCCGCTGGGAGGGCGACACGCTCGTCGTCGACACGGTGGCGCTCACGACGAAGTCGTACATCGACGGTTCGTCACCGCACAGCGACAAGATGACGGTGCAGGAACGAATTCGCTTCGTCGAGCCCGGCGTGCTCGAGAATCAGATCACCGTCAACGATCCGGAGGCGCTGGTCGAGCCGTGGCGCGTCGTGCGCCGCTATCGCAAGGCGTCGTATCCGAACGACGAGCTCCGCGAGTTCGCCTGCGCGGAAGGCCTGCGCGACGCGCGGCACTGACGGCGAACGAACGCGACGCGCGTTAGCGAGCGAGCGGGAGCGCTTACTCGGACGTCGACGCGATCGTCGCCGGCTGCGCCGGTTTGGGCGGCGGCTCGATGATCAGCGCGTGGCAGTAGTGCCGGCCGTTCATCGCGAGCAGCCGATTCCAGAGCCGCGAGCGCTCGTCGGGCGTCATTTGCCGAGCCCAGGCCCAAGCCGCGGCGTAGTCATAGCTCGCTTGCCAGGACGATTCCCCGCGGATGCGCTCGGCGGCAAAGTCTTCGCCCCAGACGTCGGCCCACACGCGATCCAGGAACAGATACAGCGTCCGATGGCCATCGACGCCGTCGAGCCGCTCGGCGAGTTGCCAGAGGTGCCGGTGCCCGAGCTCATGAACGAGCGTGGCGCGTTTGAGGGCGAGGTCGTAGCTCGCGCGCAACCCCATCGGGTGCTCGGGACCACCGGAATGGCTGACGGCGTCGGCGATGACCGCTGCGACGCTCGTTTCCTGGAACGGCATGCACGTGCGCGCTTCGAGCGCCGCCACGATGCGCTCGCCGTCCTCTTCCCAGATCGCGCGGTAGGTTCGCGCGGCGTGCTCGTGCGCGGCCGACGACGCGATGAACTCGAGCGAGAGTTGCGCGTGCGTGGCGGCAGCGGGGCTCGAGAGCAGCAAGGCTACGAGCAGCGTTCGAGGCATCGTCGTCATCGAAAAGGAGCTCGACCTCGAAGCTTACCTTCGACGGCCCCTCAGCGCACGGCCGCGAACTCGCGCGCTTCGGCGGACCACGGCGGAGCGTGCTCGAGCGCGCGCGGAATCTCCTCTGGCTCGTCGACGACCTGCCACATGTCGAGGTGCTGCGTGGCCATGAAGCGCTCGTCGACGGCGTGCTTCAACAGCGCGATCAGCGGAGCGAAGAAGTTGCGCGTGTTCAGGAGCACGATCGGGTGCACGTAGAGCCCGAGGCGTTTCAGCGTCAGCGCTTCGAAGAGCTCCTCGAGCGTCCCACAGCCGCCGGGCAGCGCGACGAGGCCGTGGCTTTCCGACAGCATCAAGTGCTTGCGTACCCGCAGGTCCTCGACGATGCGGAGCTCGGTGAGCTTCGGGTGCCCCCACTCGAGGTCCATCATGAAGCGCGGCAGGATGCCGCGGACCGTGCCGCCGCGCGCGAGCGCGCCGTCGGCCAGCGCGCCCATCGAGCCGTTCGAGCTGCCGCCGTAGACGATGCCGTAGCCGTGCTCGGCGAGCACCTCGCCCGTGCGATAGGCAGCCGCGTGATACGCCGCGTCGCAGCGGCGGCTCGACGCGAGGTACACACAAATGGTTTTCGCCGGCGCCGGCTCGTTCGAGGGCACACGAACAGGATACCCCGACCAAGCGGCGAGTAGGACCCTCGCGAGCGCACGAGGCGCACTCGCAAAGCGATCTCACGTTTCACGTCAGTGGGGGTCGCCGTAGCTCAATCCCCTCGCTTTGCCGTGAAACACGCGGTACACGAAGATCGTGTACGCCACCGTGAACGGCAACACGATGGCGACGCCGACAAGAACGAAGGTGAGCGAGCTCGTCGCTGCGGCGGCGTCGAAGATCGTCAAGCGGTCGAGCACGATGTAGGGATAGAGGCTGTAGGCGAGGCCGAGCGCGGCCAGCACGCACACGAGCACCGTACCGCCGAGCACGATCCAGGCGTAGCCGGCGAGCGCGACGTCGCGGCGGCCGAGCACCCAGTACACGGCGCCGAACGCGACGACGGTCGCGAGGGGAATCGGCAGCAGGCCGATGAAATTCGGCAAGCTGAACCAGGCCTCGGCGATCGTGTCGCTGACGAGCGGCGTGGAGATCGAGATGCCGGTGAGCGCCAGTCCCATGACGGGCATCGCGCGCCGGCCCCAGACGAGCGCCTTGTCGAACAGCTGGCCCTCGGTCTTGAGCAGCAGCCAGCCGGCGCCGAGGACGACGTAAAGGGCCGGCATCGTGGCCGCGATCAGGAACGAGAACGCAATGTTGACGGGGCCCGGCTCGAGCCCCGTGATGTAGCTGCCGAGCATCCACCCTTGCGCGCACGCCGCGATCAGGGAGCCGCCGGCGAACGCGCGGTTCCACATGCGCTTCTGATGGCTCGCCGCCTTCACGCGGAAATCGAACGAAACGCCGCGCAAGATGAGCCCGAACAGCATCACCGTCACCGGAATGTAGAGCGACGTGAGCACGAGCGCGTGCGCGGCCGGGAACGCGATCAACAGCACGCCGACGCCGAGCACGAGCCACGTCTCGTTCGCGTCCCAGAACGGGCCGATAGCGGCGACCATCGTGTCCTTTTCGGCGTCGCTCGCGAGCGGCAGCAACAGACCAATCCCTAGGTCGTAGCCGTCGAGGATCACGTAGAGCACGAGCGCGAGGCCCATGATGGCCATGAACACGATCGGCAGCACCGTCTCCATCGGCTCAGCGTTCCGCGACGAGAGGCGGGCGCATCGGGTCGAGCATGCGCAGCGATTTGGCCGGCTTCGTGCCGAGATAGCGCAGCGTGAGGACGTACGCCGCGAGTAGGAACGCGTAGAGCAGGGCATACGCGACGAGCGTGCCGCCGACCTTGGCGGCCGGGTGCGGCGCGACGGCTTCGGCCACCGTCATCGCTCCATAGATCAGCCACGGCTGTCGGCCGACCTCGGTCGTGATCCAGCCCGCGAGCGTCGCCACCCAGCCCGCGAACGTCATCGCGGACAGCGCGCGCAGCAGCCAGCGCGGGGCCGGATGGCCGCGCCGCAGCGTCCATGCCGCGAGCCACGACACGGCGATCATCAGCAGCCCGACGCCGACCATGATGCGAAACGCGAAGAACACGACGGCCACGGGCGGATGCGCGCCTTCGAACGCGTCGAGACCGCGCACCTCGCCGTCGGGCTCGTGCGTGAGCAGCAAGCTCGTGCCGAGCGGGATCTCGAGCGCGAAGCGCGTTGTGCGGCGCTCCTCGTCGGGCCAGCCGAGCACCGTGAACGGCACGCCGCGATCCGTCTCCCAAACCGCCTCGATCGCGGCGATCTTCGCGGGCTGGTGCTCGAGCGTGTTGAGCCCGTGTAGATCGCCGATCACGAGCTGCAGCGGCGCGAGCACGGCCGCGAGATAGACGCCCGTCTTCAGCACGAGCGCGGTTGCGGGTCCGTCGACGCGGCGCGTCATGCGTCCCGCACTGACGCCGGCGATCAGGAACGCGGCGGTGAGCAGCGACGCGTTCGTCATATGCGCGAAGCGGTACGGAAACGACGGATTGAAAATCACGGCCCACCAGTCGACGGCCTGGAACGTACCGTCGATGATCTCGTGGCCCTGCGGCGTCTGCATCCACGAGTTCAAGCTCAAGATCCAGAACGCCGATAGCGTCGTGCCGACGGCGACGAGCGCGGACGCCGTCAAGTGCATGCCGTTCGAGACGCGATCCTTGCCGAACAGCATGATCGCGAGAAACGTCGCCTCGATGAAGAACGCCGTCAGCACCTCGTAGCCGAGCAGCGGCCCGCTGATGTTGCCGGCGCGCTCGATGAAGCCCGGCCAGTTCGTGCCGAACTGAAAGCTCATCGTGACGCCCGTGACGACGCCGAGCGCGAACGTCAGCGCGAAGATCTTCACCCAGAAGTAGTAGGCGTACTCCCAAGCCTCGTTCTTCGTCGCGGTATGGCGCGCACGGAAGAACAGGAGCAGCCACGCGAGCCCGATCGTGATCGCCGGGAACAGGATGTGAAAGCCGATGTTCAGCCCGAACTGGATTCGCGCGAGCGTCGTGGCGTCGAGATCGAACATCCTTGCTCGGGCCTCCCCGGCACGCGACGGGCGCGCCTATTGGAGCTTACGGCGCCGCCGTGCACGAGCCAAGGCGCGCCGCGAAAACGCACTGTTCAGGAATGCGTCCGGTGCGTAGGCCTGCGCTATACTCGCCCTCGACAGGGCCGCTGTCGATCCAAGCCAAATTCAGAGTCGACGGCCGTCGTACTGGCCATCGATCCTTAGGGGAAGGGCGGGAGCGCCCAGCCATAGAGCTTGAAGGAGATTCACGATGAGCGCCGTAGTTGACACGAAGACGGAACCCTCGATCAAAGCACCGCACAGCTTCTTCATCGGCGGTCAGTGGCAAAAGCCCGCCACGAACGGCCGCTTGAGCGTGATCTCTCCGGTCACGGAGCAGGTCGTGATGACGTTCGCCGAAGCGTCGCCGGCCGACGTGGACCGCGCCGTCGCGGCGGCGCGCGAAGCTTTCGATCGGGGCCCGTGGCCGCGCATGACGCCGGCCGAGCGCGGCGCGAAGCTGCTCAAGGTCGCGGAGCTCTTGCGCGCGCGGCAGGCCGAGCTCGCGCAGCTCTGGACGACGCAGGTCGGTGCGGCCATCAGCTTCACGAAGTACGTCTCGAACCAACCCGCGGACCTGTTCGAGTACTACGGCAAGCTCATTCAATCGTATCCGCTCGTCGACGAGCGCAAGCGCGACAACGGCGGCCTCGTGCGCGTCGTCAAGGAGCCCGTCGGCGTCGTCGCGGCCATCACGCCGTGGAACGCGCCGCTCGTGCTGCTCTGCTACAAGGTCGCCGCGGGTCTCGCGGCCGGCTGCACCATCGTCGCGAAGCCGGCGCCCGAGACGCCCGCCGATGCGTACGTGCTCGCCGAGTGCATCGAGGCCGCGGGTCTCCCACCCGGCGTGTTCAACGTGATTCCGGCGGGCCGCGAGACCGGCGACTATCTCGTGCGGCATCCCGGCATCGACAAGATCAGCTTCACGGGCTCGACGGTCGCCGGCCGGCACATCGCGGCCGTCGCAGCGGAACGCTTCGTGCGCACGAGCTTCGAGCTCGGCGGCAAGTCGGCGGCGATCGTGCTCGACGATGCGGACGTCGGCCAGGTGCTCGGCAGCCTCGTGCCGTACTCGATGCCGATCACGGGCCAGGTCTGCTTCTCGCTCACGCGCGTGCTCGTGCCCGAGAAGCGCAAGGACGAGGTGCTCGATGCGTACGTCGGCGCCGTCAAGACCGTGAAGGTCGGCGATCCGCAGGATCCCGCCACGCAGATGGGCCCGCTCGCGATGAAGCGGCAGCTCGAGCGCGTGCAGGGCTACATCGGTAAGGGCAAGGCCGAGGGCGCGAAGCTCGTGCTCGGCGGCGGCCGGCCGAAAGGGCTCGACCGCGGCTACTTCGTGGAGCCGACGGTGTTCAGCGACGTGGATCAGGGCATGACGATCGCGCGCGAGGAGATCTTCGGGCCCGTCGTCTCGTTCATCACGTACAAAGACATTGACGACGCCGTCGAGAAAGCGAACGCTACGGTGTACGGCCTGCACGGCGCCGTCTATACGCCGAACGCCGAGCGCGGCTACGAGGTCGCGCGCCGCATGCGCTCCGGCAGCGTCACGGTGAACGGCATGATCGTGGACCCGAAGATGCCGTTCGGCGGCTTCAAGCAGTCGGGTTGGGGACGCGAAGGCGGCATCGAGGGCCTCGAGCCGTACTTCGAGCTGAAGACCGTCTACTTCGCGTAAGGGCTTGCCACGGCCGGTGCCGCAGCCGCGGCGCCGGCCGATCTCCATCGATCTCTATTACGGCCCGAGGCGAATTATCCGGTGTGTCACGTAACTAACTGATAAAAAAGGAAAAAACGATGTCGGGCTCGTCCTTGATTCGGACGTTCGTGGCGCTCCTTGCCGTGAGCGCGCTCTGTCAGGCGGCAGCTCAAGACGTCCCGTCGCTCGCGAAGCGTGTGCAGGTGCTCGAGGACCGCGAAGCGATTCGCGCGCTGATCCTCGCCTACGGGCAGGCGCACGATCACCGCGACTACCGCACGTTCGCGAACCTATTCGCGTCGAACGGCGAGTGGGTCGGCGGGCTCGGCTCAGCCAAAGGACCGCAAGCAATCTTCGAGCTCATGGATCGCACGATCGGCCACAACCCGCAGCCGAACGGCTCCGGTACCTATCACGTGATGACGAACGACCAGATCAAGATCGACGGCGATCGCGCGTCGGCGACCACGAAATGGATCTACATCACGCCGGGCGAGAACAACACGCCGACGCTCGTGTTCCTCGGTCACTACGTCGACGAGTTCGTGCGCGAGAACGGCGAGTGGAAATTCCTGCGCCGCGAGGCGCCGGCCGATATTCCCGCGCCGGTGCGCTGAGGGTTCGCCGCCGTCAGTTGCCGGCGCGGTCCGCGGCGCGGCCGGCCCGCAAGATGTTCGCGAGCCCCAAGTTGCCCTCGTGGCACGCGTACTCGTAGATCGGCCCTTCAGTGCGCCGGATATCCATCTCGCCCGACCACGGTTCGACCCACGTGTCGGGGTCCTCGACCGTGAACTCGTAGCGGATCGAGTCCTCGCCCGTGCGCGTGAAGCGCTCGACGACGTGCAGGCGCTCCGTCGCGAAGATGTCTTGCCGCGTGTTTTGCGGCGAGCCGCGGAAGTTCGTGAGCGGCGTGAAGTTCGTGGTGTCGACGACGAGCGTCGACCCTTCGAATCGACCGACGGAGTGCCCGGCGAGCCATTGCACGGACGGCGGCGGGTGAGGGCGACCGTCCAAGTAGATCAAGCGCACGTCGTGCATCATCTCGTGCCGGAGCACGACGAGATTCTCGGTTTGCAAGATCTCGAGGTTGGCGTTGTAGGTCGGAGGCAGCATCGGCGGGCCGACGTTGCCCCACGAGATGCAGCGTTCCGCCAGCGAGCGGCTCTTCGCGCTGTCGGCGGACACGGCGCGCTGTGTGGCGCGTTGCGCGGGTAAGCGGCTCTCTCCTAGCACTGTCAGCGCCGGCAGTCGCCCGTTGCGCGGGCTCTGGATCAGCGAGGTGCGATGGCTCGCCACCTTGTCGTAGTTCTCGGCTTGCCAGATCGCGTCGTCGTAGTGGATGTCGTCGGCCGCTTGCCCGTGCAGGGCGTCGAGGCGCGCCTTGAAGAACGCCGCCGCCTCCTCGGGCGTGAACACGGCTTTGCCGCCGAGCTCGACGGGCCGCTCGAGCGGGGTGAAGGTGTCGTTCGTCCAGTGGCCCTGGAAATCGGGGTGCCCGGCAGCGGTGACGGGCGGGGTCCAGGAAGGGCTGTGGTCGGAGCCCGAGGACTGGGCTGCGGCCGCGAACGTGAGAGCAACCGCGGCCGGTAGAGCCACGGCGGTTGCGAAACACCGAAGGCGACGGTTCATGCGGCACCCCCGCTTCGACTGCTGTGCTTGTCGAGACGCTACGAGCCTACGCCCACCGGCGTCAACTTTCCTCGGGATCGTCGACGGCTCAGGGCCCGGCACGGATAATGCGCCGATCGACACGCGCAACTCGAAGGGGGGAACAGCGTGAATCAGCATCTGCTCAGGACGAACCGCCTCTGGGCTCCGCTTCTCGCGGCAGGGCTCGTCGCCATGCCGGCCGCCTATGCCCACCACGGGTTCGGCAACTTCGCGATGGACGAGGACATCGAGCTCTCGGGCATCATTACGAAGATCGATTTCGTGAACCCCCACTCGTGGGTGCACTTCGAGGTCGCTCAGCCGGACGGCACGAAGGCGCAGCATCGCTGCGAGCTGCGCTCGGCCACCACGCTGCGCCGGTCGGGCTGGACCACGGACATGTTCGCGCCCGGCACGCAGATCACGATTCAAGGCTCGCCGGATCGCGCCGAGAAGAACGCCTGCTACGTGAGCACGATTCGCTTCGGCGACGGCACTGTGCTCGACCGCTACGCGCAGCGTATTCCGGCCGTACCGAGCGGCGAGCGGCCGGCGCGCCGCCCGAGCGGCGAGCCAAATCTTTCCGGCGACTGGGCCGCCGAGCAGCTCGTCATGACGGACCCGGCCGGCCGCGACGGCACGCTCGTGCCGCTGAGCCGCGTGGGCCAGTTCGAGCGCGGCGCCGTGCCCGAAGGGCAGCGCGAGATTCCCGGCGCGCTCGGCACGCCGGAAGCGCAAACGCCGCGCACGGCGCCGCCCGCCGGC